>NZ_JBVKBI010000024.1:0-122794 GCF_055639035.1 Streptomyces sp. NPDC107654 | reverse complement strand
GATACGACAAGCGCGGTTACGTCTTCCTCGGGACCGCGACCGCCGCAACCCTCGTCATCTGGCTCCGGGCATGATCGGCCGGACAAGTCCTAGTGCCGGGCGCGGGCCGCGGTGTGCACCGTCAGATGGCGTACGGCCAGACGGTGAGCATGTAGGCGCCGTACCAGCAGCCGAAGAGAGCGCCGCCGCCGAGCGCGATGACGGCGGTTCGGGTGCGTGCGCGGGCGAGGGCGCGGGCGGCGGGGATCAGGAAGAGCAGGGCGGGCAGGACCAGACGCGGCTTGGAGTGGTAGAAGCTGCTCTGCCCGAGGGCCAGGACCAGGATGCCGGCGCCGTAGACGAGCAGGGGCGGCCAGGTGCTGCGGTGGCAGGTGACGAGGGTGGCGTCGACGACGGCGAGCAGGAGGACCGCCGTGCTCACGGCGACCCAGCCGTCACCGCTGGTCAGCGTCTGGCCGAGGAAACGCAGGAAGGACCTGCCGCCGTCCCAGCGGGTGCCCCAGCCGGCTCGCTGGATGGCGAACCAGGCGTCGGGCCGGCCGACCCTGCGGGCCACCCACCACAGATAGCCGGGTGTCCCCGTGCAGGCGAGCGCGACGGCCGCGAGGGGGCGCGGGGCGAGCCGGCGGGTCCGGGCCAGGAAGAGGGCGGCGGCGACGGCGAGAGCGGCCACGGTCGCCGCTCCGGCCGGCCGGGTCAGTCCGGCCAGCATGGCCAGGACACCCGCGGTGAGCCAGGATTCCCGTCGGACGGCCAGCAGGGTGCCGGCGGACAGGGCGAGGAACAGCGACTCGCTGTAGGCCATGACGAAGACGAGGGACATGGGCTGTACGGCGGCCAGCAGCAGCACGGTGACGAGGGCCGTACGGCGGCCGTACAGCCGGGTCATCAGGAGGTCGACGACGATCAGCGCGGCGGCGAAGGCCAGGTTCGCGGTGACGATCGCCGCGGTGCCGGGGTCGAGACGGGTGACGGTGTGGACGGCGCGGACGAGCAGCGGGAACAGGGGGAAGAAGGCGAGGTTGTTGCCGGAGGCGGGCCGGCCCGGGAGCGTCTCGGTGAAGCCTGTGGGGTAGCCGTGCGCGGCGATCTCCGTGTACAGGCGGCCGTCCCAGGCGAGCAGCCGGTCCCGCAGGCCGGGTCCGCCCGGGGGGATCATGACCGTGAGGACGGCGAGGTGCAGCAGCGTGGCGACGCCGTAGACCATGAGTGCCGGGCGTATCACCCGCAGGGCGCGCGGGCCGGGCAGGCGGATGCGCTCCGTCGGCAGCGTCTGCCGGATCCGGCGCGGGACGCTCCGGGGCAGGCGGTGTCTCACCTCGCTCCTCACCGCCTCGGGTCGTGGGCGGCCGTGTTTCGATACTGCGCCCGGCCCGCGCCCGCGGCGACTTCTCCCCCGTGGGTGCGGTGAACGGGCAGGTGCGCCTTCCCGTCGCGGCCCCGCGCCGGCCCGGTGGTCGCCGCGGGCGGGGGCCGGAGTGGTGGCCGGGGCGCGGCGGTAGGACCCTGGGGGGATGGACCTCGTCGGAGAGGTGGCCCGGCGATGAGCTGGCTGTCCCAGCTCAATCCCGAGGTCGCGCACGTGATCGGGGGTTGTGTCGGCATCGCGCTGCCGTGCGCGTACGCGGGGCTGGTGATGCTGGTCCGCCGGCTCCGCGGGAGGCCGGTCAGCGGACTGCCGCGGAGGGACGAGTAGGCCTCCCGCGCCCCTGGCAGGGTCCGGAGGAGAGGGCTAGGGCGCCAGGATGTCCAGTTCCTGGAGGGCGCCCACGGTGATCTGCCGGGTCAGTTCCTCGGCGCGGGCCGCGTCGCCGGCGCGGACCGCCTCGGCGACCCGGACGTGCAGGGTGACGGCCGCGGGATCGGGGTCCTCGAACATGACCTCGTGGTGGGTGCGGCCCGCCAGTACCTCGGCGACGACGTCGCCGAGCCGGGCGAACATCTCGTTGCCGGAGGCGGTGAGGACGACCCGGTGGAAGGCGATGTCGTGGACCAGGTATTGCTGCAGCTGGTGGCCGCGTGAGTTGGCCACCATGCCGAGCGCGCACGCGGTGAGTTCGGCGCACTGCTCGGCCGTGGCGTGCTGCGCGGCGAGGCCGGCCGCGACGGGTTCGACGGCGGAGCGCAGCACGGTGAGCGAGCGCAGCTGGTGCGGGCGGTCGGCGCCGGCCAGGCGCCAGCGGATGACCTGCGGGTCGTAGACGTTCCACTCGGCCTTGGGGCGCACGGTGACGCCCACGCGGCGGCGGGACTCGACCAGGTGCATGGATTCGAGGACGCGGACCGCCTCGCGCATCACGGAGCGGGACACCTCGAAGTGCTGTGCCAGCTCGTCGGTGCGCAGGACGCTGCCCGGCGGGTACTCGCCCGCCGTGATCGCGGGGCCGAGGGTGTCCAGTACATGGCCGTGCAGCCCCCGGCCCGGTGTGCTCATGCACTCAGAGTACGGCGTGGATCACAGCCGCAAAAAGTCAGACTTATATGTCACAGACTCTTGAATTCGTCGTACCTAATGGGTTTCAGTGTGGCGACGCCGCAGTGGCGTCGGATGTCGAGGAAGACAGCGAGGCAGTGATGCGAACCCCCCAGGTCGTCGTCGTGATGGGCGTCGCGGGGACGGGCAAGACCACGATCGGTCCCTTGCTCGCCGCGCGGCTGGGCGTTCCGTACGCCGAGGGCGACGACTTCCACCCGCAGGCCAGCATCGACAAGATGTCGGCCGGGATCCCGCTCGACGACGCCGACCGGTGGCCGTGGCTCGACGCCATCGGGCACTGGGCGCACGGACGGGCCGGACTGGGCGGGGTCGTCAGCAGCTCGGCGCTGAAGCGGTCGTACCGCGACCGGCTCCGGGCCGTGGCCCCCGGGATCGTGTTCGTGCACCTCACGGGCGACCGGCAGCTGATCGAGGACCGGATGCGGCAGCGGCAGGGCCACTTCATGCCCACCGCGCTGCTGGACTCGCAGTTCGCCACGCTCCAGCCGCTCCAGCCGGACGAGGCGGGAGTCGCCGTGGACGTCAGTGGCAGCCCGCAGGAGATCACCGAGCGCGCCGTCCGGGCCCTCGCCCTGCTTCCCGACACCGCGGGCAGCGCTCAGTAGCGCCCGTCAGTACACCCCCCGTCACCGCAAGGGAACCCCCGTGACCAGACTCAGCGTCGAGATGCTGGCAGCGGACGCACCTGCGCCGATCACCTCCGCCGGACACGCCCAGCTGGGCATCGCCGTGCTGGTGGGCATCGCCGTCATCGTCCTGCTCATCACCAAGTTCAAGCTCCATGCCTTCCTGGCACTGACCATCGGCTCGCTGACCCTCGGGGCGGTCGCCGGGGCACCGCTGGACAAGGCCATCACCAGCTTCACCACCGGGCTCGGCTCCACCGTGGCCGGCGTCGGCGTCCTGATCGCGCTCGGGGCGATCCTGGGCAAGCTGCTCGCCGACTCCGGCGGCGCCGACCAGATCGTGGACACGATCCTTGCCAGGGCCGGGGGCCGGGCGATGCCGTGGGCCATGGTGCTGATCGCCTCCGTGATCGGCCTGCCCCTGTTCTTCGAGGTCGGCATCGTGCTGCTGATCCCGGTGGTGCTGATGGTCGCCAAGCGCGGCAACTACTCCCTGATGCGCATCGGCATCCCGGCGCTGGCCGGTCTGTCCGTGATGCACGGCCTGATCCCGCCGCACCCCGGCCCGCTGGTCGCCATCGACGCGGTCAAGGCCAACCTGGGCGTCACCCTGGCGCTCGGCATCCTGGTCGCCATCCCGACGGTGATCATCGCCGGTCCGCTGTTCTCGAAGGTCGCGGCCCGCTGGGTCGACGTGCCGGCACCCGACCGGATGCTGCCGCAGCGCGCATCGGAGGAGCTCGAGCGCCGTCCGGGCTTCGGCGCGACGCTCGCCACCATGCTGCTGCCGGTGGTGCTGATGCTGGCCAAGGCACTGGTGGACATCGTCGTCGACGACCCCGCGCACTCGACCCAGCGCGTCTTCGACGTCGTCGGCTCCCCGCTGATCGCGCTGCTCGCCGCCGTGATCGTCGGCTTCTTCACGCTCGGCCGGCCCGCCGGGTTCACCAGGGACCGGCTCCAGCAGACCGTCGAGAAGGGCCTGATGCCCATCGCCGGCATCCTGCTGATCGTGGGCGCGGGCGGCGGCTTCAAGCAGACGCTGATCGACTCCGGTGTGGGCCAGATGATCCTGGACGTCTCCAGGGACTGGTCGATCCCGGCGCTGCTGCTGGCCTGGCTGATAGCGGTGGCGATCCGGCTGGCGACCGGATCGGCGACGGTGGCGACGGTCTCGGCGGCCGGGCTGGTCGCGCCGCTCGCGGCCGACATGTCGACGACGCACACGGCGCTCCTCGTCCTGGCCGTCGGCGCGGGCTCCCTCTTCTTCAGCCATGTCAACGACGCCGGTTTCTGGCTGGTGAAGGAGTACTTCGGGCTGAGCGTCGGGCAGACCGTGAAGACCTGGTCGGTGATGGAGACGATCATCTCGGTGGTCGCCGGCGGCCTGGTCCTGCTCCTCTCCCTGATCATCTAGGGGTACGGCGGGGACGGCTCACCCCCTCTGCGGCATCGGCTCCTCGGCATCGGCGGCCGTCCGGCCCCGGTCGCCACAAGGGGTGGTGCCGCTCCGCCCACTCCGTCGTCACCGACCCCGTGCGCAGCCCCCTCCTCGCCTCCGGGTCCCCCAGGGCCATGCCGATGTGGCCCGCGAGGACCACGCCGATGGTCAGGGCCAGCCAGTCGTGGACGAAGGTCGCCGAGGTGCGCCACATCAGCGGGGCGAGGTGGGTGAACCACATCATCAGACCGGTGCCGAGCATGACCAGGGTGGCGCCGGCGATCCAGGCGGCGTAGATCTTCTGGCCGGCGTTGAACTTGCCGGCGGGCCGCGACGCCCGGCGCCGGTCGCGGCGCAGGGCGGCGCGCAGCCAGACCCGGTCGTGCGGGCCGAAGCGGTTGAGGAACCGCAGGTCGGCGCGGAAGGCTCGGGAGGCCAGGCCCAGCAGGACCGGCACCGGCAGGGCGAGGCCCGCGTACTGGTGGATGCGTACGACCAGTTCGCGGCGGCCGACCAGGACCGCCAGCTGCGGGACGTACAGGACGGCGGCGGTCAGGACGCACACGCCCATCAGCGCGGCCGTGGTCCGGTGCACCCACCGTTCGGCGCGGCTGAAGCGGGGGACGCGGGCGCTCGGCGGGGCCGGGGTCTCAGCTCGTGGGGTCATCGGTCCGTCCGTTCGAGCGGCCGACCCAGGCGTCGACGTCGTAGCCGAGGTCCTCCCAGTAGCCGGGCCGGACCCGGTCGGTGACGGTGATGCCGGAGAGCCACTTGGCGGACTTGTAGAAGTACATGGGGGCGACGTAGAGGCGGGCCGGGCCGCCGTGGTCGTGGCCGATGTCCTTGTCCTGCATGCGCAGGGCGACCAGGACGTCCGGGCGGCGGGCCTGGTCGAGGGTGAGGCTCTCGGTGTAGGTGCCGTCGAAGCAGGTGAAGCGGAGGGCCCTGGCGGAGGGGTGGACGCCGGCCGCGTCGAGCAGGTGGGAGAGCCGCACGCCTTCGAAGGGGGTGCCGGGGACCCGCCAGCCGGTGACGCACTGGACGTCCCTGACCAGCCGCGTCTGCGGCAGGGCGCGCAGCTCGGCGAGGGTGTAGCCGCGTGGGCGGTCGACGAGGCCGTCGACGGTGAGGCGGTAGTCGGCGGCGGTCCGGTGCGGGACGGAGGCGGCGACGGAGTAGTAGCGGAAGCCGCCGCCGTTGGGCAGCAGACCGGTCAGGCCGGTGGGGTCCCGGCCGGCGACGCCGCCGAGGAAGCCTTCCAGGCCGCGTTGCAGCCCGGGTGCCGCGACCACGCCGAGGGCGCCCAGGCCGAGGGTGCCGAGGAAGACACGGCGGCCTATGGGCCGGCCGTCCTGCTCGCGGTCCGGCTCCTCGGCCTGTTCAGGGGGCACGTCCCCGGATTGTTCAGGGTTCACGTTGTCATTCGAGCACTCGGGGCCGCGCGGGGCCAGATGATCGGGTCACCGGTCAGGATTCCGTCATCACTTCTCCCTTCCGTACGTCCCGCGGGGCCCCGTCTCTCACCGTCCGTGTCTCATTGCCCGAGCGCGCGGGTGCGGGCGGCGTGGAAGGCGGCCGGCGGGTCGGGGTGCGCGTACGCCCAGGGCGCCGGGGTGGCGTGGTCGCCGATGCGCTGGAACAGGGCCGCCGCCTCGGCCGGCCGGCCCGCGCAGGTGAGGGCGAAGGCGAGGTGGTTGAGGTCGATGTGGCGGCGGGGGTGTTCGTCGTGCTCCCACTCCAGCCACCAGTCGAAACAGGCGCTCAGGACCCGCCGGGCGCGCGGGCCGGACCAGTGGCCGGAGGCGGCGGGGTCGGCCGGGGCCAGGCCGGTGGCGGCGAGCACCCGGTAGCGCTCGGCGTAGGCGACGACCGGCAGCACGGCCAGCGGGGAGTCGGCGGGGGCCTCGGCGGCGGCGCGTTCGGCGAGGTCGTACACCTCGTGGGCCTCGCTGCGGCCCGACGCCGGCCGTTCGCCGAGGCGGGCGATCAGCAGGTGGTGGGCGTGGTGGTGCTCGGAGTGGCGGTGGTGCAGCTCGGCGAAGGCGGTGAGCACCTCCTGCTCGGGGCCGAGGGCGCGGGCGAGCAGCAGCCGGCCGAGCCAGGGGGTCGGGTCGGCGGTGGCGAGCGCGGCGGCCGTGTCGCAGGCCTCGCGGGCCCGGTCGGGCTCCTCCTTGCCGCGCAGGGCCCGGTGGACCAGGGCCAGGGCGAGGAGCGCGGTGGCGTCGGCCGAGCCGGGCTCGGCGGCCAGCCAGTCGGACGCCCAGGAGGCGGCGTAGGGGTCCTGGGCGAGCACGGTGAGGCGGTGGCCGCGGCGGTCCCAGTCCTCACCGGTGTGCACCAGCAGGGAGCGGGCGGCCTGCCGTCGGCCCTGGGCCAGGGCGGCCCGGGCGGTGCGGAGTTCGGCGTCGTCGAGGGCGGCGTCGAAGGCACCGGAGTCGTCCTGGGCGGTCTCGCCGGACGGGTCCGTGGGGGCCCGGCGCGCGCCGAGCAGAGGCGGGAGAGAAGGCACCGCGGGGCTTCCTGTTTCTCGGGCTGCCATCGACCGATCACGCACAGCAAACCGGCAGCCAAGGGTTGCGTCAAGCGGAACGGAGGTGTTGCCGGCTTCAACCTCCGTGACGGCGGCGGCACTTGGGGGACGCGGTGCAGGTCGGCCGGGTGGCGGGGCGATCGTGGCCGGGAATTTTCCCCTGGCCTATGCCACCGCTTTCCGGGCCGCCCGCCCCGACTTCGGGGGCGCGTACGGCAGGACGACCGCCGGTGCCGTACGGCAGGACGGCCTGGCGCTGTGGCGTGCGCCATGCCGTCGTCTTCTGTGGCGTGCACCATGGCGCCGCGCGTCCCGGCACCGCACCATGGCGAGTCAACCGCCCGGTTCCGGGTACTTTCGGGGCAATACCGTGCCCGGGGCGCTACAGTCGGCCACTACCCGCCCGTGGTCCGGCCGGATGATCGAGGTACACATTGTCCGTACTGGTTCTCCTGCTCGCCGTCAGCGCGGCCTGCTGTCTGGGCTTCGGCTTCGTCCTCCAGCAGAACGCGGCGCAGCAGGCACCGCTCGGGGACTTCCTCTCCTTCCGGCTGCTGCTCGACCTGATGCGGATGCCGCGCTGGCTGGGCGGGCTCGGGCTGATGGTGGCGGGCATGGTGCTCGGCGCGGTCGCCCTCGGCAAGGGCGAGATCTCCCTGGTCGAGCCGCTGCTCGCGACCAACCTGCTGTTCGCCCTGGCCCTGTCCCGGCACCAGACCAAGCAGGCCCTGGGCCGCCAGGGCTGGGCCGGTCTGCTGCTGCTCGCGGGCGGGGTGAGCGCGTTCATCATGGCGGGCGAGCCACGCGGCGGCTCGGCCGTCGCCGATCCGCTGCGGCACTGGCTGATCATAGGGACGGTGGTGGGCGCGGCCCTGCTCCTCACGACCTGCGCCAAGCGCTCCCGGCTGAGCTGGGGCCCTGTGCTGCTGGCCCTGGCGGCCGGGTTGCTCTACGGCGTCCAGGACGCGCTGACCCGGGTGAGCGGCACCCTCTTCTCCGACGGCGGCCTCACCGAGCTGCTCACCGGCTGGCAGCCGTACGGCGTGGTGGCGTGCGGGGTCACCGGTCTGGTCCTGGTGCAGAGCGCGTTCGAGACGGCCCCGCTGCGCATGTCGCTGCCCGCGCTCACGGCGGCCGAGCCGCTCACCGGGATCCTGTGCGGGGTGGGCTTCATGGGCGACCGGTTGCGCACCGACACCGGGGCGCTGGCCTGGGAGGCGGCCGGGCTCGCGGCCGTGGTGGCGGGCATCGTGCTGCTCGGGCTGCACCCGGCGATGCCCTGCGGCACGGCGGAGGCGGGGCGTACGGCCCAGGCCCTCCAGCGCCGCTGAGGCGGCCACCCTGCCGGGACGGCGCCCAGGGGCTCGCCCGGCCGGACACCGCCGAGCGCCACCCTGTCGGCACACCGACCGAACGCCACCCTGCCGGCACACCGCATGAGCCGCCCCCCTCGACGCCGGCACGAACCGCCCTCCGTGGACGCCGGCACCAGCCGCCCTGCTTGGATACCGGCATGAACCCTGCTGACGAGATCCTCGACATCGTCGACGAGCACGACCGGGTCGTCGGCCAGTGCCCGCGCGGCGAGGCCTACGCGCGCGGGCTGCGCCACCGCTGCGTGTTCGTCCAGGCCCGGGACGCGGCCGGCCGGCTCTTCGTGCACCGGCGCACCGCCACCAAACTCGTCTTCCCCTCCCTGTACGACGTGTTCGTCGGCGGGGTGGTCGGCGCGGGCGAGTCGTACGACGAGGCGGCGCTGCGGGAGGCCGAGGAGGAGCTGGGCGTGACCGGGCTGCCCCGGCCGGTGCACCTCTTCACGTTCCTGTACGACGACGGTGCCGGGAACAGCTGGTGGTCGGCGGTGTACGAGGTGCGCTGCGAGCTGCCCGTGCGCCCGCAGCCGGAGGAGGTCCAGTGGCACGCCTTCCTGCCGGAGGAGGAGGTCGAGCGGCGGCTCGGCGAGTGGGAGTGGGTGCCGGACGGCCTGGCGGCGTACGAGCGGCTGCGGGCGTTCCGGGCGGGCCGGTGACCGCCCGGTAGGGTCGGCCGCGTGAGCGAATTCGTACGGAACATCCGGCTGTGGTTCGCGCCGGAGCGGGTGCGGGACGAGGGCGGTACGCCCGACTACCGCTTCTCGCTGGCCAACGAGCGCACCTTCCTCGCCTGGCTGCGCACCGCGCTGGCGCTGATCGGCGGCGGATTCGCGGTGGACCAGTTCCTGCCGGACCTGCGCTGGGCGTGGCGGGTCGGCCTCGCCCTCGCCCTGCTCGCGGCCGGTGTGCTCTGCTCCCTGCGCGCGGTGAACCACTGGGTGCGCTGCGAGCGTGCGATGCGACGCGGCGAGGACCTGCCCGCGTCCCGCTTCCCGGCCCTGCTGAGCCTGGTCGTGGCGGTGGTGGCCGTCGCGATGGTCGTGGTGGTGCTGGTCGGGTGGGCGGGGTGAGCGCCGGTGAGGCGGGCGCCGAGCGGGACCCGGGGCTCCAGCCGGAGCGCACCCGCCTGGCCTGGCGGCGTACGACCCTCTCGGCGACCGTGGCCGCGGTGCTCGCGGTGAAGACCGCGCTGCACGGACGGGTGCCGGCCGCCGGGATCGTCGCGTGCGCGGTGTGCGGCGCGCTCTGGATGGGGTTCCTGTGGGTGGCCCAGCACCGCATCCGAGCCCTGACGGCCGGTCCCCGCACGCCCGCGCTGGCGCCCCGGCACGCGACGGCGGCGGCGCTGTGCGCGGTGGCGCTGGCGGTGTGCGCGGCGGTACTCGTCGTCTAGGCCGGCCCCTCCTCCGGCTCCCCGCCCACCGTGACGACGATCTTGCCGCGGGTGCGGCCCTCCTGGTTCAGCCGGTGCGCGTCCGCCGCGCGCTCCAGGGGGAACGTCCGCTCGACGTGGACGGAGAGGGCGCCCTGGTCGGCCAGCTCCGAGAGGTGGCGCAGGTCCTCGGCGTCCGGGCGGACGAAGCAGTACCGGCCGCCGTAGCCGACCACCTCCGGGTCGGCGATCGACGCCAGCCGGCCCTCCGGGGCGAGCAGGCCGGCCGAGGTCTTCAGGGTGTCGCCGCCGATGGTGTCGAAGACCGTCTCCACGCCCCGGGGCGCGATCCCGCGCACCCGTTCGGCCAGGCCCTCGCCGTGGGCCACGGGCTCGCCGCCGAGCGTGCGGACGTAGTCGTGGTTGCGTTCGCTCGCCGTGCCGATCACGCGGGCGCCGAGGTGGGCGGCGATCCGGACGGCGAGCGAGCCGACCCCGCCGGCCGCCGCGTGCACCAGGACGGTCTCGCCCCGCCTCACCTCCAGGGCCTTCACCAGCACCTGGTAGGCGGTGAGCCCGGCCAGCGGGAGGCCGGCGGCCTCCTCGAAGGACAGGGTGCGCGGCTTGCGGGCCAGGGTGCGCACGGGCGCGGCGACGTACTCGGCGAAGGTGCCCCGGGAGAGGAAGTCCTCGCGGACGTAGCCGATGACCTCGTCGCCGGCGGCGAACTCGGTGACGGCGGCGCCGGGCCGGACGACCACTCCGCTGACGTCCCAGCCGGGGATCACCGGGAAGACGGCGTCGAGGGCCGGGTCCAGGTGGCCCTCGCGGCACTTCCAGTCGACCGGGTTGACGGCCGCCGCGCGCACCCTGACCAGGACCTGGTCGGGGCCGACCTTGGGGTCGCGCAGCTCGCCGTACTCCAGCACCTCCGGTCCGCCGTAGCGGCGGTAGCTGATGCCCTTCATGCCCTCGACTCTCCGGGGTACTCGTGCGCCACGCCATCAGGAGGCCCTGGTACGCGGCCTTCGCGTGGCGGTCTTCCGACGTCAGGGACCCCGTACCCCCCGAAGGTGAGCACCATGACCACCCTTCACCAGGAACACGCCGAGCACGGGACGCACCGGCACGGGCCGGACTGCGGGCACAGCGCCGCACCGCACGGCGACCACGTGGACTACGTGCACGACGGCCATCTGCACCGGGAGCACGCGGGCCACTGGGACGAGTGCGAACCGGCCGGGCACGCCGTGCACGAGGCCCATGAGCACGTGCACCACGACGAGTGCGGGCACGCGCAGGTGCCGCACGGCGACCACGTGGACTACCTGCACGGCGGGCACCGGCACGCCGAGCACGGCGACCACTGGGACGACCACTGACCCGCACGGCACGACCACCGGGACGGCCATCGACCCGGCGGAGGCGAGGGCCGACGGCTCCCCGGCAGCGCGCCGGGGAGCCGTCGGCCTATCGTGGCTCCGGTCACGTTCGGCCGGATCTTCGCCACGCGCACTGGACGACATACCGACCGGTCGGCATCATGAGTCGGGTCCTGTTCACCCGTTCGTAGGAGTGATGTATGAGCGCCGACCACCCGCCCGGACTCGACCTGGACCGGCTGCGCGCCCTGCTCGACCGCGAGCGTCCCGGTCTGGTGAACGGCCCCCTGACCGGACGGCTGATCGAGGGCGGACGGTCGAACCTCACCTACGCGCTCTCCGACGGCACCTCGAAGTGGGTCGTCCGCCGGCCCCCGCTCGGCCATGTCCTGGCCACCGCGCACGACATGAGGCGCGAGCACCGGGTCATCAGCGCGCTGCACCCGACCCGGGTGCCGGTCCCCCGCCCGCTGCTGTTCTGCGAGGACGAGGAGGTGCTCGGGGCGCCCTTCTACGTCATGGAGTTCGTGGAGGGCACGCCGTACCGCACCGCCGATCAGCTCGCGCCGCTCGGCGCGGAGCGCACCCGGAACGCGGTGCTGTCCCTGGTGGACACGCTGGTCGAGCTGCACGCGGTGGACCCCGCCGAGGTGGGCCTCGCCGACTTCGGCCGTCCGGAGGGCTTCCTGGACCGGCAGCTGCGCCGCTGGGGCAAGCAGCTGGACGCCTCCCGCAACCGCGACCTGGCGGGCATCGACGAACTGCACGCGGCCCTCGGCCGTGCCCTGCCCGTCTCCCCCGCCCCCGCCGTCGTGCACGGTGACTACCGGCTCGACAACGTCCTCATCGGGGACGACGACCGGATCAGGGCGATCCTCGACTGGGAGATGTCGACGCTCGGCGACCCGCTCACCGACCTCGGTCTGCTGGTGATGTACAGCCGGCCGCTGGGCATGGCCGACTCCCCCGTCTCCACCACCGCCGAGGCCCCGGGCCACCCCTCCCCGCGGGAACTGGTCGAGCGGTACGCCGAGCGCTCGGGGCGCGACGTCTCGGCCGTCTCCTGGTACACGGCGTTCGCCTGGTTCAAGCTCGCCGTGATCCTGGAGGGCATCCACTACCGGTACACGCTCGGCCAGACGGTCGGCCGCGGCTTCGACCGCATCGGCGACCTCGTACCCGTCTTCATCCACCACGGACTGACCACTCTTCAGGAAGGCTGACCGCACATGGACTTCGCGTTCGACGCGCGCACCGAGGAACTGCGCGCCAGGCTGCTCGCCTTCATGGACGAGTTCGTCTACCCGGCGGAGGCGGTCGCGGAGGAGCAGCGGGCCGCCCTCACCTCTCCCTGGGACACCCCGGCCGTGGTGGAGGAGCTGAAGGCCGAGGCGCGCCGGCAGGGCCTGTGGAACCTCTTCCTCCCGGACGCCGGGTACGGCGCGGGACTGACCAACCTCCAGTACGCGCCGCTCGCCGAGATCACCGGCCGCTCCCCGCACCTCGCGCCCACCGCGACCAACTGCGCCGCGCCCGACACCGGGAACATGGAGGTGCTGGCCCAGTTCGGCACCGAGGAGCAGAAGAAGCAGTGGCTGGAGCCGCTGCTGGCCGGTGAGATCCGGTCGGCGTTCGCGATGACCGAGCCGGAGGTGGCCTCCTCGGACGCCACCAACATCACGACGCACATCGAGCGGGACGGCGACGAGTACGTCGTCACCGGGCGCAAGTGGTACATCTCCGGGGCGATGAACCCGGACTGCCGGATCTTCATCGTCATGGGCAAGACGGACCCGGACGGCGCGGACATCCGCCGCCAGCAGTCCATGGTCCTGGTCCCGCGCGACACCCCGGGCGTCACGGTCAAGCGGGCCATGCGGGTCTTCGGTTACGAGGACCACTCCCACGGCGGCCACGCCGAAGTCGTCTTCGACCACGCGCGCGTGCCCGTGGCGAACCTCGTCGGCGAGGAGGGCGGCGGCTTCGCGATCGCCCAGGCCCGGCTCGGCCCCGGCCGCATCCACCACTGCATGCGGCTGATCGGCATGGCCGAGCGGGCGATCGAGCTGATGTGCCGGCGGGCCGTGGACCGTACCGCGTTCGGCAAGGCGCTGGCCCAGCAGGGAGTCGTGCAGAACTGGATCGCCGACGCCCGGGTCACCGTGGAGCAGCTGCGGCTGCTGGTGCTGAAGACGGCCTGGCTGATGGACACCGTCGGCAACAAGGGCGCCCACACGGAGATCCAGGCCATCAAGATCGCCACCCCGCGCGCGGTGGTCGGCATCCTGGACCGGGCGATCCAGCTGCACGGCGCGGGCGGGGTGAGCCAGGACTTCCCGCTGGCCGAGCTGTACGCGAGCGCCCGGACCCTGATGCTGGCCGACGGCCCGGACGAGGTGCACCAGCGGTCGCTGGCCCGCCGGGAGCTGAAGAAGTACCTCTGAGGCCTGGGGTGCCTCAGAGGTCCTGCGGCCTCTGGGGCCCCCGGCCTCTGAGGTCCCCCGGCCTCTGCGGTCCGCTACGGCCGCAGCGCCCGCAGGAGCAGGTCGGCCAGGTGGTCGGCCACCTCCTGCGGGCCCATCGGGCCGTCGGGCCGGTACCAGGTCGACAGGTGGTGGACCGAGCCGAAGTGGTAGTCCACGATCAGGTCGGCCGGGGTCGCCGTGGAGAAGACGCCCGCCTTCTGCCCCTCCTCCACCAGCGCCCGGAAGCGCTCGTGGTAGCGCCGGCGCTCGGCCCGGACCTGCTTGTTCTTCTCCGGGCTCAGGTGGTGCATCGACCGGAAGAAGATCATCGCGTCGTCGAGGTTCTCGATCGTCGTGACGACGACGTCCGCCGCCGCGTCTCTGAGCCGCTTCTCCACGGGCTCGTCGGCGTTCGCGAAGGTGTCCAGCCGCTCCTGCTGGAGGCGCAGCACGCGCGCGTACACCTCGTGCAGCAGGTCGTCCTTGGAGCCGAAGTAGTGGTACAGCGCCCCCTTGGTGACGCCGGCCGCCTCCACGATCTCCTGTACGGAGGTGCGGTCGTAGCCCTGCTCGGCGAAGAGCCGGGTGGCGGCGGCCAGCAGCCGCTGCGGGACGGGCGTACCGTCTCCGTCCGTCGTCCTGGGCACTGCCGCCACCTGCCTTTCCGTGATGTTCACTCGGTGTTCCGGGAACGCAGTTCCCGACGGAGGATCTTCCCACTCGCCGTCTTGGGCAAGTCGGGCAGGACCTCGACCTGCCGCGGGTACTTGTAGGCGGCCAGTCTCTCCTTGCAGTACCCGGCGAGTTCCTCCGGGTCCGCCTCCGCGCCCGGACGAAGGCTGACATACGCCTTGACGGTCTCGCCACGGTACCCGTCGGGGACGCCCACGACGGCCGCCTCGCGCACCGCCGGGTGCGTGTAGAGGACGTCCTCGACCTCGCGCGGCCACACCTTGAAGCCGGACGCGTTGATCATGTCCTTCTTGCGGTCCACGACGTACAGCCAGCCCTGCTCGTCCATGAACCCGATGTCGCCGGTGCGCAGCTCGCCGTCCGGGAAGGTCTCGGCGGTGGCGTCCGGGCGCCGCCAGTAACCGGGCACCACCTGTGGCCCGCGGACGGCGATCTCGCCCTGCTCGCCGACAGGCACCTCCGCGCCCTGCTCGTCCAGGATCCGCACGACGGTGTCGGCGCCGGGCAGGCCGACGGAGAGGGTCCCGGAGACCGGGTCGACGGGGGCCTCCAGGTGGGGCGGGACGGCGGCGCAGGGGGCGGTGCACTCGGTGAGGCCGTAGCCGACCCGGATGTACGGCCCGAAACGCTCCCGGAACCTCTGCACCAGGGCCGGTGGCACGGGTGCGCCGCCCGAGGCGAGGTCCACGAAGGAGGCGAAGTGCCCGGGGGTGGCGTCCGGGTGGGAGGCCAGCGCCATGTAGGCGGTGGAGGGACCGACGGTGTAGTGCGGGCGGTGCTCGGCGAAGGCCTCCAGCACGACGCCGGGATCGAAGCGGTAGGTGAGCACCAGGGTGCCCGCGCCGCTCAGGCAGGCGCCGAACTGGCAGACCATGCCGGTGATGTGGAAGAGCGGGGCGAGCGCGTGGAAGACGGGCGCCTCGGGCAGGCCGAGCCCGGTGGCCAGCCGTTCGGCGTTGTGCATGATGTTGGCGTGCGTGTTGGTGGCGCCCTTGGGCGTGCCGCTGGTGCCGGAGGTGTAGCTGATCAGGGCGATGTCGTCCGGGCGCGGCAGGAGGCTCCCGGGGGCCCGGCCGCCCTGCCGGGCGACGGCCACCAGGTCCTCGGTGTCCGGGGCCTGGGGCAGCCGCTCGAAGGCCAGCACGCGCGGGTCGTTCCGGCTCTGGAAGTCCCGCTCGCACGCGGTGAGCACGATCCGCACCGGCGAGCCGGCGGCCGTCTCCCTCAGGTACGACTCCCAGGCCCGGTCGGAGCAGACCAGCGCGGCCACCTCGCCGTCCCGCAGGACGTGTGCCACCTCGGCCGACTTGTACATGGGGTTGACCGGGACGACGGTCGCGCCGGCCTTCCAGGCGCCGAGCACGGCCAGTACGAAGTGCGGGGAGTTCTGCAGCAGGACGGCCACCCGGTCGCCGCGTTCCAGACCGCGCGCGACGAGGTGGGCGGCGACGGAGTCGCTCAGCTCGTCGACCTCGCGGTAGCCGAGCCGGGCGTCGAAGTAGGCGAGGCAGGGCCGGTCGGGGGCCTCGGCGACGGCGTCGCGCAGGGCGTGCACGAGGGAGGCCGCGGGGTCGAGCGGGGCGCGCTGGGCCTCTGTCAGCAGGGCGAGCCAGGGGCGGGCGGCGTAGGGGGAGGCGGTCACCGGGTGGCCTCCCACTTCTGCTGGATGTGGTTCATGGTGGCGAGCCAGCGGTCGGGTTCGCCGGCCCGCGCCTGGTAGAAACCGGCGACCTCCGGGTGCGGCAGGATCAGGAAGCGGTCCTCGGCGATGCCCTCGAACAGGGCGTCGGCGACCGCCTCCGGTGCGATCGCGGTCGGCTGGAGCACCAGGTCGCCGGCGCTGCCGGTGGCGGCCAGCATGTCGGTGCGCACGCCCTGCGGGCAGATCGCGTGGACCCTGACCCCGCGGTGCCGGTACGTCAGTGACAGCCACTCGGCGAAGGCGTAGGCGCCGTGCTTGGTCACGCTGTAGGAGGGCGCGCCGATCATCGTCAGCAGCCCGGCGGCGGAGACGGTGGAGACGAACCGCCCGCCGCCCCGCTCCAGCCAGTCGGGCAGCAGCGCGTTGGCCGCGCGGACGTGGGCCATCAGGTTGACGTCCCAGGAGGTCGCCCAGGTCCTCTCGTCCAGGGTGCCGGCGAGGTCGCCGTCCTCGAAGGCGACGCCCGCGTTGGCGCAGTAGACGTCCACCGTGCCGCCGAGCACGTCCCGGGCCTCGGCGACGATCGCGGAGGCGTCCCCCGGCACGGCGGTCCCGCCGATCTCCTCGGCCACCGCCTTCGCCTTCGCGGCGTCCAGGTCGTTGACCACGACCCGGGCCCCCTCGGCGGCGAACCGCCGGGCCAGCGCGGCCCCGATCCCACCGCCCGCTCCGGTGACGACCACTCCCGCATCCTGCACGGCTTCCACCATCGGTCTCCTTCGACACGACTTTCGCGCGGCGCGCGTCGGCTCTGGTCGGCCCAGACTAACCGGTCGGTATGTGTGAAGGAAGGGGAACTGCTCCAACCTAGGGTCGCGGGGAACCGCACGCCCAGCCGCACACGGCCAGCACGTGCCCACCCACCGGAGGACCGCATGCACCTGTCCCGACGGACCCTTCTCGCATCGACGACGACAGCGGCCCTCCCGGCCGTCCCACGGCACCGCGGACCTCTCCGCACCGGCTTCGAGAGACTCGCGGCCGACGGTTACGCGGTCCTGCGCGGCCGGCGCGTCGGCGTCGTCACCAACCCCACCGGCATCACCCGGGCCACCGAGCACATCGTCGACGTGATGCACCACGACAGCCGGGTCGAGCTGACGGCGGTCTTCGGCCCCGAGCACGGCTTCCGGGGCACCGCACAGGCGGGCGGCTCCGAGGGCCGCTACGACGACCCCGCGACCGGCCTGCCGGTGTACGACACGTACCTGAAGAGCGGCCGGCCGCTCGCCGACGTCTTCACCGCCTCCGGCGTCGACACGGTCGTCTTCGACATCCAGGACGTCGGCGCCCGCTTCTACACCTACATCTGGACCCTGTACGACTGCATGGAGGCGGCCCAGCTGGCCGGGAAGAGCTTCGTCGTGCTGGACCGCCCGAACCCGGTGACCGGACGCGAGGCCCAGGGGCCGGTGCTGCACAGGGAGTTCGCCACCTTCGTCGGCCGGCAGCCGATCGCGCAGGCGCACGGGATGACCGTCGCGGAGCTGGCCCGCCTGTTCAACGGGGAGTTCCTGGCCACGCCGGTCCCCCTGGAGACCGTACGCATGACGGGCTGGAGCCGCTCCGCGTTCTACGACGCCTCGGGCCTGCCCTGGGTGCCGCCGAGCCCGAACATGCCCACCCCGGACACCGCGCTGGTGTACTCCGGCACCTGCATGGTCGAGGGCACCAACCTCTCCGAGGGGCGCGGCACGACCCGGCCGTTCGAACTCCTCGGCGCCGAGGGGCTGGACGGCCGCTGGGCCGCCGCCGTGAACGGGCTCGGGCTGCCCGGGGTGCGGTTCCGGGAGGCGTACTTCACGCCCACGTTCTCCAAGTTCCAGGGCAGGACCGTCGGCGGGGTGCAGATCCACGTGACCGACCGGGCCGCCTACGACCCCGTGCGCACCGGTGTCGCGCTGCTGGTGACCGCCCGGAAGGTGTGGAGCGGCTTCGCCTGGCGGTCCGACAACTGGATCGACAAGCTCACCGGTTCCGACCGGGTGCGCACGATGATCGACGCGGGTGCGGGCACCGACGAGGTGACGGGGGCCTGGCAGGAGGAGCTGGCCGCGTTCCGGCGGGTGCGCAAGGGGTATCTCCTGTACACGTAGCGCACCTCCTCCGGGACTTGGAGGCCTGGCATGGCGGATCCTGGGACGAGTGTGGCTCCTTACTGGGAGCTGACCTTCGACGCGGACGGGGACGTGGACGGCCCCGAACGCGACCGGCTGCTGGCACAGGCCGCGGACCACGGCGTCCGTGACCTGATCGTCTTCTCGCACGGCTGGAACAACGACCGCTCGGGCGCGACCGCGCTCTACCGCCGTTTCCTCGCCCCGGTCCCGAAGCTGGCGCCGAAGGCCCGGCTCGGGTACGTCGGCGTGATCTGGCCGTCGATGCGGTTCAGCGACGAGCCGATCCCGGACTTCCCCCGGTCCGTGACGGCCGTGGAGGCGGAGGCGGAGCCGCGTCCGGTGCTGGACGAGGACACCCGGCGCGCCCTGCTGGAGGCCTTCCCGGGCCGGACGACGGTGCTGGACCGGCTGGCCCGGATGCTGGACGAACGGCCGGACGGCGCCGCGGGGCTGACGGAGTTCGGCCGGCTGGTGCGGCTGCTGCTGGACGACGGCGGACCGGGGCCGGCGGCCGACACGGACGAGGACGGCGAACCCGCCGTGTTCGGTGACGACCCGGTGGCCGCCTGCGAGCAGTTCGCCGAGGCGCTGGCCGCGCTCGACTCCGCCGGCGCACCGCGGTTCACCGTCCCCGACCCGTGGGACGGTGCCAAGGAACTGCTGCGGCAGGCGACGTACTACCGGATGAAACGGCGGGCCGGGACGGTCGGCGAGCGGGGACTCGGCCCGCTGCTGGGGCGGTTGGCGCAGGCGGCGCCCGGGGTGCGGGTCCACCTCGTCGGGCACAGCTTCGGCGGCCGGCTGGTGGCGTTCGCGCTGCGCGGGCTGCCCGGGGGCGTGGACACGGTGAAGTCGGTGACCCTGCTCCAGGGCGCCTTCTCGCACTACGCGTTCGCGGCCCGGCTGCCGCACGCCCCGGACCGGTCGGGCGCGCTCAGGGACCTGCAACGGCGCGTCGACGGCCCGCTGGTGTGCTGCTACTCGCACTTCGACGCGGCCCTCGGCACGTTCTACCCGCTGGCCTCCCGGCTCGCCGGGGACGACCGGTCCTGCGCGGGCGACGAGATCGCGGCCGTGCTCGGGCCGCGGTGGGGGGCCATGGGGCACGACGGGGCGCAGGCGGTGCGGGGCACGGCCCGGCTGGACCTCGCGGCGGCGCTGGACGGCCGGCTGCCCGCGTCGGGGTGTGTGAACGTGGACGCGGCGGCCGTGGTGCGGCGCGGGGGCGCGCCGACCGGGGCGCACAGCGACATCGTGCACCCGGAACTGGCGCGGCTGGTGGTGGCGGCGGGCCGTATCGCGTGACCCGCCGCCCGTGTCACCTCAGCGGTGCGAGGTGTACTCCACGACCTGCTGGAAGGTCGGCCGGTTCTGCCAGCCGATCTTCCCGTGCTTGATGCCGCCCAGGGTGCGCTGGACGATCGAGTCGGCGCACCACTGGTCGCCCGCCGCGCACTGGTCGTCGCCGGGGTAGACCTGGGCGGCGGTCCTGCCCGCGGCGTCCTTCAAGGTGCCGATCAGGATGTCCCGGCAGGCGGTGAGGCTGCCGCCGCCGCAGTACGTCCGGGCGAGGCCGCCCGGCACGGGCTCCCCGAGCACGGCCCGGAGGTCCTTGTCGACGTAGGACCACCAGCCGTACTGGAAGGAGCTGCCGGCGTGCGAGCCGGTGGGTCCGTGTCCTGCGGAGGGCGCCTCGTCGACCGGCAGGTTGCCGGTGACCGCCGTGTAGAGGTCGCTGCCGAGACCGGGCTCGAACTCGGCCTTGACCAGCAGCGGCCACCAGGCGTCCAGGATGCGGATCGCGTCGGCGTCGGCGTACTTCTTCGAACCGGCCGACGTCTCGGTGCGCTTGGCGCCCGCCGTGACCCAGGCCTGGAGCTTGCCGACCGCCGCGGCGGCCGTGGCGTCGGTGACCGGGGAGGAGGTGACCACCTTGAGCAGCCTGGGCAGCACGTCCTCGGCGCGCAGGTCGGCGAGGCCCGCGTCCGCCATGGCCTGCACCAGCTTGGCCCGGGTCACCCCGCCGGCCGCGACCAGCTTCTTCACCCGGTCGTCCAGCAGGTTGCCGCGGTGCACGGAGCCGTCGCCCCAGGACGCGGTCGTGTAGTCCTCGGCCTGCTTGTTGTTCCAGGATATGTAGTAGTCCTGGTCGACGGAGTGGGGGTGCGCGGAGGCCGGGGTGTAGTCGGCGGTGTTGCCGGCCGGGTCCCAGTTCCGCCACTCGTAAGCGGGCCGCGCCCATACCGGGAACTCGCTGTCGACGCCGCTCGCCCGGACCGGGTTGTCACCGCTGTTGTAGTAGGCGGTGTGCTGTGAGTCGGCGTAGAACCAGTTGAAGGTGTAGTTGATGTGCTGCGCCGCGCTCTGGAAGTCCTGCGGGCCCTTGACGTAGTCGGGGTCGTTGAGCATCTGGAAGCCGATGATGGAGTCGGCCTCGTGCAGGTAGGAGGAGCGCAGGGTGGTGTAGGCGACCTTCTTGCCGCCGACGGTCGCCCGGTACTCCACGGGGCCGTACCGGGTCCGCCACACGCGCATGGTGTACGAGCCCTCGGCCGTGCCGTCGGCGGTGGTCGGTTTCCAGGCGTTCTTCTGCTCGATCTTCTCCATGGCCGTACAGGTGCCGTGGTACAGGTAGTGGTAGTCGTCCTGGCAGAGCTCGACCGCGTAGCTGTCGATGATGTCCTGGCCGGAGGTGGTGGCGCTCCAGGAGTAGTCCTGGCCGCGGCCGAGTTCGACGTACATGCTCAGGCCCGCGAAGGAGGCGCCGCGGGCGCTGAGGCCCGGGCCCTGGATCTCCTGGAGCATGAGCAGCTGCGGCGCGAAGTAGCCGGTCTGCGGCCCGAAGACGGCGATGGGGTGGCCGCCGGCGGTGTGCTCGCCGCTGACCACGAGGGCGTTGGACATACCGCGCCGGGCGGAGCCGAGGGCGGTCTTCGCGGCGGCGGCGGTGGTGCTCTTGGCGGCCGCGGTGCCCGCGCTGCCCGTGCGGTCGTACACGAGCGGTTCCCGGGTGACCGATCCGGCGTCGGGCAGGGCCTCGCCCTGGGCGTCGGCGGGTTTGGCGCCGTAGGGGAAGCTCTCGCCGTCGTGGACGGTGAGGACGGCCTCGGGGTCGTTGCGTTCGCGGAAGGACTCCCAGACCCTGGTGCCCTCCTCGACGCCGTACCTGGCCTGGGCGGCGAGCAGGGACAGCGCGTTGTCGACCTCGCCGCCACCGCCGGAGCCGAACAGCGAGCCGATCACGGAGGCGAGCGCCACCAGGTCGGTGACCTTGAAGTGTTCTATGGTGCCGGCGTTGGTGATGGAGTCCTTGTGGCCGGTGAGGACGTACTCGCCGGGGAAGTAGCGGCCGCTGTCGGAGGCGTCGATGTAGGCGTTGACGCCGTCGATGTAGGCCTTGACGTCGCCGAGGGCCTGCTGGCCGCGGGCGCCGTTCCCGGCGACCGCGTTGTCGATCTGTGCCTGGAGGTCGGCCTCGGTGTAGGGGGCGTTGCGGTAGAACTGCTGCTCCAGGCCCTGGTTGGAGGGGGCGCCGCCGGCGAACGAGGTCAGCCGGCCGCGGCCGACGTGCCGGAAGACGTCCATCAGCCACAGCCGGTCCTCGGCCGCCGCGTATCCGGCGCCGAACTCGGTGCCGTACCGGGTGGTGCCTGTGATGTGCGGCACACCGGCCTTCTTGTCGCGGACGATCGTCACGTCGCTCCGGCCGGCCGGTTTCTCGGTGGAGGCGACCTGGTCGGCGGGGACGCCGAAGGAGGCGTCGTTGAAGAAGGTGTTGACGGTGGCGTCGGTCAGGCCCTTGTAGCCGGTGGCCAGGTTGGCGTACGGGCCGAGCTGGTCCTCGGCGTGCCCGGGCTGGGTGCCGAAGACCTGGTTGAGCAGGATCTGGGCGAGGGTCGCGTTGCCGTTCTCGCCGGGCGGCAGGATGTCCGAACACCGGCCGCCGCAGTAGTCGTTGGCGGCCGCCGAACCGGTCGCCGCGACCGCGGACTGTGTGAGGGGTGAGAGAAGACCGGCGACGAGGACGCATACCGACGCGGTCTTCAGGAACCCGGGGAGTCGGCGGGACGTTCTCTGTCTGTCGAGCGCTGTACGTGGGGTTCGCCGTGGCATGGCAGCTCCTAGCGACAGGGGTGGCCGAACGTTACCGCCGGTATCCCCCCGTTCAAAGATGAACATGCGTCACTTTCCGGAGTACGCAAGGAGATCCCGAGAAGAGATGGAGCCGAATCGCCTGTCGATACGTCTATTCGGCGACGTCCTTGCGATGACGCCGAAGTGACCGAAGTGCAGGTGCAGGTGTGACGGAGGTGCAGGGCGATGGCCGGTTTCCGGAGTCTGGCGAGACAGGTACGCGACCCGGGCTGTGATCTGGCGCTACGGCGGTACTCACTGCGCAAGTGCCTGGAGAAGTTCGCCCCTTACGGGCATCGGGCGACCTGGGACCATCTGTGTTCCCGGGCGGGTTTCGGCCCCGAGGACCGCTCCCCCGATCCGGCGCGGCTCGTGGCCGCGCTGGAGGAGCTGGAGGAGGCTCGTGACGTCTGGCTCGCCTACGAGACCGACTTCACGGAGCGACGCAGGAAGGAGAAGCACGACGGGCTGCGCCGGCCCGGCAGCGTGGACGACTGGCACCGGCTGACCTGGGGCGGGTTCGGGGTCGCCTGGTGCGACGACCCGCGGGTGCATCCCGACGAGCCGCTGGCGGTGGTGCTGCGCCGGCTGATCGCCGCGCTGGAGCGGGAGCCGGGCTCGTCCTGCCCGGTGTGCGGCGGAGAACGCCTGGTCTGGAAGTACGGCCTGGACCACGAGCCGTCGTCCGGCCCGGTCTGCACGGACTGCGGGATCCTGGTGCCGCGGCCCGTCCTCGGTCCGCGGGCCCTTGAGCACTCCCGCCGGGGACGCCTGCTGATGACGGCCTGACGACCCGCGCGCATGACCGGCACCGATGCGGGGGTGCGTAGGGGATGCCGCACCCTTTCCGCGCGGGCGGCGCGGCGATCACCGCGCCTCGGAGTCGGCGCGCGGCCGTGACGGCGCCTTGGAACCGGCGGCGACCGCAGCCGCCCAGGGGCCGCGGGGAACCGCGCGACCAGCCACCACACACCCGCAGTCGGCGACGGACCGCCACCCGGGCCCGGTCACCCCTCTCAACGTCGCTCCGCCAGGAGGCGCGACCCCGTGAGCCGCTCGCCGAACACGTCGTCCGGGTTGGAGAGCACACACGTCTCCAGGGACAGGCACCCGCACCCGATGCAGTCGGTGAGGTGGTCCCGCAGACGGTTCAGCTGCTGGATCCGCTCCTCCAGTTCCGCGCGCCACTTCTCCGACAGCCGCGCCCAGTCCTCCCGCGTCGGTGTGCGCTCCTCGGGCAGTTCGGCCAGGGCCTCGCGAATCGTGGCGAGCGGGATGCCGACCCGCTGGGCCGCGCGGACGAAGGCCACCCGGCGCAGGGTGTCCCGGCTGTAGCGCCTCTGGTTGCCGGGGGTGCGCCGGCTGCGGATCAGGCCTTTGGACTCGTAGAAGTGCAGGGCGGACACCGTGGCTCCGCTGCGCGCGGACAACTGGCCGACGGTCAGCTCGTGGATCTTCTCGGGAATCTGTGGCACCTCTCAGAGACTACCCACCGGGCCCGGCCCCCTGTCGTTGACATCGCCCCCTCAGCCGACCATGCTAAGCAGTTGCTTAGAGACGCGAGCGAGAGGCCGGGAACATGGCAGAACCGAGGACCTTCACCTCCCCCGACGAGCTGAGGGCGGCCGTGGGCGAGCAGCTGGGCCACACCGACTGGCTGGAGGTCGACCAGAAGCGGATCGACCTGTTCGCCGAGGCGACCGGCGACCACCAGTGGATCCACGTGGACCCGGAGAAGGCCGCCCAGGGACCGTTCGGGACCACCATCGCGCACGGCTACCTCACCCTGTCCCTGCTCCCGCTCTTCGGGCCGCAGCTCATCCGGGTCGAGGGCGTGAAGATGGGCGTCAACTACGGGACGAACAAGGTGCGTTTCCCCTCCCCCGTCCCCGTCGGCTCCCGGCTGCGCGCCACCGGCAGGATCGCCGGTGTCGAGGACGTCACCGGCGGCGTGCAGCTGACGGTCGCCTTCACCGTGGAGCGCGAGGGCGGCGACAAGCCGGTGTGCGTCGCGGAGTCGGTCTCCCGGTACTACCTGTAGACCGGGGCTTACCGGGCCCCGACCATGCGCAGCACGAGGTCGGCGTAGAGCGCGCCGACCTCCTCGGGGGTGCGCGGGCCGTTCACGTCGAACCAGCGGGCCACGTCGATGCACAGCGACAGCACGGCGAGCGTGGTGCCCTTGACGTCCAGCACGTCGAACTCGCCCGAGGCCACGCCGTCCTCGACGATCCCGCGCACCTCGGCGTCGACCTGCCGGCGCAGCGCGACGATCTCGGCGCGCGCGTCGGGGCCGAGGGCGTCGAGCTCGTACTGCACGACCCGCGCGGTGGTGCGCCGCCCCGCGTGCCAGCGGACGAAGGAGCTGACGGCGTCGGCCAGCCGTTCCGTGGCGCTGCCCTCGCGGCGGGCCGCCGTGCGCAGGATGTCCAGGGCCCGGTCGTGGCCGATCCGGCTGATCCGGTGGAGCAGCTCTTCCTTGGTCTTGTAGTGGATGTAGAGCGCGGCCGGGCTCATGCCGGCGCGGCCCGCGATGTCGCGGGTCGTCGTCGCGTGGTACCCACGCTCGGCGAAGGCCTCCACGGCGGCGACCAGCAGCCGCCGGGCCGCGTCAGGGGTGACCTCTTCCCACGGCTCCACTTCGCCGCCGGTCGTCTCCTCCGCCGTACTCATCGCTCGCTCGCCCCTCTCGGTGACAGGAGCACCACCATACCGCCGACGGTGAGCGAGCGCTTAGCGTAGCCGCTCAGAGCTTCTCGAAGGGATCGTGGTCGGCGAGCAGCTTCTCCAGGCGGGCCTGGTCGACGCGGCTGACGAGCTGCCCGGCCTCCTGCCGGTCCCGGATCACCTTGGCGAGGGTGAAGGCGGAGGTGACGAGGTACAGGACGGCGATCGCCAGGAACCCGCGCACCCAGGCATTGGCGTCGAGCCGGAGGATACCGATGGCGGTGGCCGTCATGGCGACCGCGAAGGAGGCGACGGCCTGGCCGTAGAACGCGGCCGTGCCCTGCTGCTTGACCGGTGTGTCACTCATGGACAGAGCATCGGCGGACACGGCCCGCACCACATCCGCCGGGATACTCAGGCAGGTACTCAGAAGGCCGAGACACCCGTCAGCGAACGCCCGATGAGCAGCTTCTGGATCTGGCTGGTGCCCTCGTACAGGGTCATCACGCGGGCGTCGCGCAGCAGCTTGCCCGCGGGGTACTCGTCGATGTAGCCGTAGCCGCCGAAGACCTGGAGGGCGTTGTTGGCGGCGCGCACGGCGGCCTCGGAGGCGAACAGCTTGGCCTTGGAGGACTCCACGGCGAAGGGCTCGCCGCGGTCGACGAGGTCGGCGACCCGCCAGGTCAGCAGCCGGGCCGCGTCCACGTCGACGGCGATGTCGCTGATCAGCTCCTGCACCAGCTGGTGCCGGGCGATGGGCTTCCCGAACTGTTCCCGCTCACCGGCGTACCGCACGGCCGCGTCCAGCGCGGCCTGGGCTATCCCGACACAGCCGGCGGCCACCGACATCCGCCCCTTGGCGAGCGCGGACATGGCGACGGAGAAGCCCCTGCCCTCCTCGCCGAGCATCGCCGAGGAGGGGACGCGCACGTCCTCCAGGACGAGTTCGGCGGTGGCCTGGCCGCGCAGGCCGAGCTTGCCGTGGAGGGGGCGGCGGGTCAGGCCGGGGGTGTCGGTGGGGACCAGGAAGGCGGACACGCCCTTGTGGCCGGGGGCGTCGGTGGAGCGGGCGAAGAGCAGGACGACGTCGGCCCAGGTGCCGTTGGTGATGAACATCTTGGTGCCGTTCACCACGTAGTCGTCGCCGTCGCGCACCGCCCGGGTGGTGAGGTTGCCCGCGTCGGAACCGGTGCCGGGCTCGGTCAGGCCGAAGCAGCCGACGTACGCGCCGGAGGTGAGCCCGGGCAGCCAGCGCCGCTTCTGTTCCTCGGTCCCCCAGGCGGCGATCGTCTTGGCGACGAGCCCCAGGGAGACGGAGACGATCCCGCGGACCGAGGAGTCCCCGCGGCCCAGTTCCTCGGTGACCAGGCAGTAGGAGAGGTGGTCGCCGCCGGAGCCACCGTACTCCTCGGCGACGGTCAGCCCCAGGAAACCGACCTCGCCGAGCTTCCGCACGATGCCCCGGTCGACCTCCTCGGCGCGGTCCCAGGCGACCACGTGCGGGGCGATCTCGCGTTCCACGAAGTCCCGGGCGAGCCGCCGCACGGCCGTCTGCTCCTCGCTGAGACCCAGGTTCACCACGAGATCACCCCATAACCGCTGGTTCTTGAACGCCGTACATGCAAATTAGCACTGCTAGTTTCCGATGCGCAGCCCTACTATGTGCGCCATGGCCCGACCGCGCAAGCCCCTCCTCAGCACCGACCGGATCGTCGCGACGGCCCGGGACCTCGTGGACCGGGAGGGTCTGGCCGCGGTCTCCACGCGGCGGCTGGCCGCGGAGCTGGGGGTGAGCGGGCCCTCGCTCTACAACCACTTCCGCACCAAGGACGAGATCCTGGAGGCGGTGGCGGACTCGGTCAGCGCGCTGGTCGACCTGTCGATGTTCGAGGACGGCCGGGACTGGCGGACCGCGCTGCACGACTGGGCCGTCTCCTACCGGGCCGCCCTGCGCGACCACCCGAACATCGTCCCGGTCCTCGCCCGCGGCCCCGGCCGCCGCCCGGCCGCGCTGCGCCTGGCCGACGCGGTCTACGGCGCGATGGTGGAGGCGGGCTGGCCGCCGGCGCAGGCCACCTCGATCGGCGCGCTGATGCGGTACTTCATCATGGGCTCGGCGCTCGGTTCGTTCGCCGGCGGCTTCGTGGACGACGCGAGCGCGTACGACCCCGCCGACTATCCCCACCTGGGGCAGGCCCATCTGCTCGCCGAGCAGCAGGAGAAGATCGACGAGCGGGCCTTCGAGGCAGGGCTGAGCGCGCTGCTGGACGGGCTGGCGCAGCAGTACGAGCAGGTACGGGCGTGAGGACGCTTCGGCCGGCACCGAACCGAGAGTGCCGCATGCTGGGGGCATGACCACCGAGAACCCCCAGGCGGCGGGCCTGGCCGCGCTGGCCGGGCTGATCGCCGACCGGACCCGGGCCGCGTGTCTGCTGGCGCTGCTGGACGGACGGGCGTGGACGGCCGGCGAGCTGGCCCGGCATGCCGGTGTCGCGGCGTCCACGCTGAGCGAGCACCTGGGGAAGCTGGTGGCCGGCGGCCTGCTCGCGGAGGAACGGCAGGGCCGGCACCGGTACGTCCGGCTGGCCGACGCGCGGGTGGCGCAGCTGGTCGAGGACCTCGCCGCGCAGCTGCCTCCGACGGCGGTACGGCAGGCTCCGCGCACCCTGCGCGCGGCGAGCGCCGGAGCGGCCATGGCGCGCGGGCGTACCTGCTACGACCACCTGGCCGGGCGGCTGGGAACCGTGCTGACCGATGCGCTGACCGAGCGGGGGCTGCTGCGGCAGGACACCGGGTTCGCGCTGACCGACGCCGGGGTGGAGTGGTTCGGTGCGGTGGGCATCCCGCTGGACCTCACCGGCCGGCGCCCGCCGGCCCGGGCGTGCCTGGACTGGACCGAACGGCGCCCGCATCTCGCGGGGGTGGCGGGGGCGGCGCTGTGCCGGCGGGCGCTGGAGGCGGGGTGGTGTGTGCGGGTGGGGAGCGGGCGGGCGGTGAAGGTGACCCCGTCCGGGGAGCGGGTGTTCTCCGACCTGCTCGGCATCTCCTCCGGTGACCTGCGCTGAGCTCCCCGCGCCCCTTCCGTGCCCCGCACACCCTCGGAGGCTGCTCACCCCCCGAACACGACCAGCGCCCGGCCCCCCTTGCCCGCCAGCATGTTCTCGAAGGCCGTCGGGATGTCCTCCAGGCCGATCCGTTCGGTGACCAGCGCGGACAGGTCCAGGCGGCCCTCCCTGACGTGCTCGGCGAGCAGCGGTACGTCGCGGGCCGGGTCGCTGTTGCCGTAGACGCAGCCGGAGAGGGTGCGGCCCCAGTGGAAGATCTCCAGGGCGTTGAAGGCGACCTGCTCCTCCTTGCCGCCGATGCCGACGACCGTCGTACGGCCGCCCCGGCGGGTGGACTCCCAGGCCGCGCGGATGGAGACCGCGCGGCCCACGCACTCCACGGAGACGTCGACGCCCTGCTTCCCGGTGAGGGCGCGGATCTCGCGGGGGGTGTTCTCGGAGGCGAGGACGTAGTCCGTGGCGCCGGCCGCGCGGGCCAGTTCCTCCTTGCCCGGCGAGACGTCGACCGCGATGATCCGGGACGCGCCCGCGATGCGGGCCGACTGGAGGGTGGCCAGGCCGACTCCCCCGACGCCGAAGACGGCCACGGTCTCGCCGGACCGGACCCGCGCCGAGTGGTGGACGGCGCCGTACCCGGTGAGCACGGCGCAGCCCAGCAGGGCGGCGTCCACCAGCGGCACCCCGTCCGGCAGCGGCAGCACGCAGGACGCGGCGACCACCGTCTCCTCGGCGAACGCGGCCACGTTCAGCCCGGGGTGCAGTTCGGTGCCGTCGGCGGTGCGGGCGTGGACGCCGGCGGCGCCGTTCAGCGCGTTGGCGCACAGCCACACCTCGCCCAGCGTGCAGGCGTGGCAGGTGCCGCAGGACGGCGCCCAGTTGAGGACGACCGGGGTTCCCGGCGCGACGTGGGTGACGCCCTCGCCGACCGCGACGACCGTGCCGGCGCCCTCGTGGCCGAGGACGGCCGGGACCGGCACCCGCATGGTGCCGTTGGACAGGGACAGGTCGGAGTGGCAGACGCCGGCGGCGGCGAGGCGGACCCGGACCTGTCCGGGGCCCGGGTCGGGCAGCTCGATGCCGGTGATCTCCAGCGGGGCGCCGATGGCGGGCAGGACGGCGGCTCGTACGGCCATGGGTGTCGGACTCCTCAGAACTGCAGGGACTTGGTCTGGAGGTACTCGGCGAGCCCGTGCGCGCCGAGTTCCCGGCCGACCCCGGACTGCTTGTAACCGCCGAAGGGCGCGAGGGGGTTGAACCGGCCGCCGTTGATGTCGACCTGCCCGGTCTCCATGCGGCGGGCGAAGGCCACCGCCTCGGCCTCGTCGGCGGCCCAGACGGCGCCCGCGAGGCCGTACACCGTGCCGTTGGCGATGCGCAGGGCGTCCTCCTCGTCCTCGTACCTCAGGATCGACAGGACCGGGCCGAAGATCTCCTCCTGGGCGACGGTCATCCCGGGGGTGACGTCCGCGAAGACCGTCGGGCTGACGAAGTAGCCGTGCTCGCGGGGGGATCCGGGGCCGCCGGCGACGAGGCGGGCGCCCTCGGCGACGCCCTTCTCGATGTACCCGCGCACCCGGGCCCGCTGCCTGGCGCTGACCAGCGGGCCGATGCGGTCGGCGTACTTGGCGGCGGCGGTCCGGGCCAGTTCGACGGCCTCGGCGTACTGGTCGCGGTGGACCAGCATCCGGGTCCAGGCGCTGCACGTCTGGCCGGAGTTGGACATCACGTTGGCGACGCCGACGTTCACGGCCTTGGCGAGGTCGGCGCCGGGCAGGATGACGTTGGCGGACTTGCCGCCGAGTTCGAGGGCGACCTTCTTCACGGCGGCGCCGGCCACCGCGCCGATCCGCCGGCCGACCGCCGTGGAGCCGGTGAAGGAGACCAGGTCGACGCCCGGGTGCTCGGCGAGGGCCTGTCCGGCGACCGGGCCGAGGCCGGTGACCAGGTTGAACACACCCGCGGGCAGGTCCGCCTCGTGCACCGCCTCGGCGAAGAGCTGGGCGGTGAGCGGGGTGTCCTCGGCGGGCTTGAGGACGACCGTGCAGCCGGCGGCGAGGGCCGGGGCGACCTTGGCGACGATCTGGTGGAGCGGGTAGTTCCAGGGGGTGATCGCGCCGACCACGCCGATCGGCTCGTGCAGGACGGTGGAGTTGCCGACCTTCTCCTCGAAGGCGTGGGTCGCGGCCAGCTCGGCGTAGGAGGCCGCGACCGCGATCGGCACGGCCGCGTGCACGGCCTGGGAGAACGCGAGGGGCGAGCCCAGTTCCGCGGTGACCGTCTCGGCGATCTCGTCCTTGCGGGCCACGAGGGCGTCCCGGAGGGCGGTCAGGCGCGCGGCGCGTTCGGCCGGGGGCGTGGCGGCCCAGCCGGCCAGGGCGGCGCGGGCGGCCCGTACGGCGGTGTCGACGTCCAGCGCGCCACCCGCCGGGACACGGCCGATGACCTGCTCGTCGGCGGGGTTGACGACCTCGATCTCGTCCCTGCTCTCGGCGGGGCGCCAGGCGCCGTCGATGTACAGGGCGTCGTGTGCCTTCATGGTGTGTCCTCCCGGCGGGTCCGCGTCGTCCGGCACACAAACTAGCGATGATAGTTTTCGTGCGCCAGACATTCCTGGGCCACGGACGTTCCGGGACATCATCGCGAACGGACCGGCCGGTGCGGGCAGGGCGTCCGCACCGGCCGGTCCGCCGGTCATCGGGTGGCGGTCAGATGGGCGAAGACCACCACGTTGCTGGTGTAGCCGGTCCGCCGGCTGAAGAGGCCGCCGCAGGTGATCACCCGCAGCTCCGGGCGGCCGGTGGGGCCGTAGACCTCCGTGTCGGGGAAGCCGGCCTTGTCGAAGACCTTCACCCCGTCCACCGAGTAGACGGCGGTACGGCCGTCCGCCCGCCGGACCTCGATGCGCCTGCCGGGCTTGACCTGGGCGAGTCCGGCGAACACGGCCGGCCCGGTCCGGGTGTCGCGGTGTCCGACGGCGACGGCGGTGCCGGCCTCGCCGGGCGTGGGGCCGCCCTCGTACCAGCCGACCAGGCGGGGCGCGTCGACGGGCGGTGTCTCCAGTTCGTGGTTGCGGTCGAGGCGGAGCGGGGTGACCGGGGCGTCGATCCCCAGGGAGGGCACGCGGAAGGACGTCGGCCGGGACCGGGGCAGCGGGCGGGGCGGCGGGGTGTCGGCGGCGGGGGGCGGTTCCTCGTCCGGGCCGGCGTCCGCCGCGCCGTCCCCTCCGCCGGGCCGGGAGGAGTCCGCGCCGGAGGCCGCCGAGGCTCCCCGGCCGGTCCCGGCCGTCTGGCCGTCCGGCCCGCACCGGGCCACCACCGTCACCAGGACGACCGCCAGCAGGGCCGTCCTGGCCAGACGGTAGGCGCGGGTCCGGTACCAGGGCCTGCGTCGGCACCTACGCGGCACCATGGGGCCGCCGGCGGATCAGCCGGACGTACACGACACCGCAGACGGCGACGAGACCCACGGCGGCCGCGGCGGCCACCGGGGAGTACGCGGCGGCCGTGTCGATGAGGCCGCCGCCGCCCGCGTGGACTCCGCCCTTGGGGCCGTCGTGGTCGTTCTTGCCCCAGCCGCCGCTGTTGTTCTGCTGGTCGTCGGCGATCTGCCCGTTCGGACCGTGCTCCCCGTGCTCCTCCTGCTCCCCCTCGTGGCGCCCCTCCTTGCAGCTGACCCGGAAGACCTTCTCCTTCACGGCCGCGGGGGTCCCCACGATCCAGCTGATCTTGTACTGCCCGTCCGACAGGCCCAGCGGGTCGGTGTGCCCGGCACCCCCGGCGAGCTGGATGATCCCGGAGACGGTGGCGGCGGTGGGCAGCGGGGGCTGGGGGGTGATGGTGTAGGCGATGCTGGTCAGGGTGTCGAAGTTGACCGCTTCGAGATAGAACCTGCAGACCACCGGATCGTCCTTGGCCGATCCCACGAGCGACGTACCGCGGAGGTGGCGCTCGTCATGGATCCGGATGTCGCCGTTCTCCCCCTGGGCCACCGCGCTCGGCGCCGCCACCCATGACGCGCCCGCCGCGGCGAGGGCGGTGAGGACGACTGTGGCGCCCGCGCGGGAGCCGACGGCACGTGGGAGTGTCAGGGTGGGCATGCGCAATCCTCCAAGTTCAGACGATTTTCATACAAATCGCTCTTTCGCCTGGACTCTCCGTCATGGGCCGCACGGCCCCGGGGACCGACGCCCGACGCGCCGTCAGAGATCGCTCGTGCGGCGCAATCCCGGGCGCTTCGGCCGTGTCCCGCTCACCCGCCCGGACGGTCCCTCGGACCGGCCCGGCGAACGCAGCGCCACCCCCGACGACAGCAGCAGCAACGCCCCCAGCATCACGAACGGCGCCGCCACCCCGGCCGCACCGGCGACCAGACCCGCGGCGGCGGGCGCGGCGACCTGGCCGAGCCGGTTGCCGGTCAGCCGCAGCGCCAGCGCGGTGGAGCGGGCCTGGTCGGGCGCGGCCCGCACCACCGTCGTCATCGACAGCGGCTGCCCCACGCCCAGACAGAAGCCGAGGGCCGTGAGCATCGCGCCGAGCATCCAGACCGGCACCGGCAGCGCCATCCCCGCGCACAGCAGGGCGGCCGGCAGGCAGGTCACGGTGAGCAGCGCGGTCCGCCCGAGCAGCCGCAGCAGCGGGGTGAGGACCAGCCGGCAGGCGATGGTGGCACCGGCCCGGAGACTGAGCAGGACACCGATCACCGACGGCGCGATGCCCCGGTGCTCACCGACCACGGGGAGGTAGGCGGTGAGGATGTCGGTCGCGGACAGCACCGACAGGCTGATGAGCATGCCCGCGGGCACGCCCCGGGCGCGCAGGATCCCGGCGACCGGCACGCGTTCGCCCCGCGGCGGGCGGGAGCCGACGGCCGTACGGTCCTCGATGCGCCACAGCGAGGTGAACGCCACGGCCGCGCCCGCCCCCGCCACGACGAGGGCGAGCGCGCTGCTGTGCGCCATGTCCGGGCCGCCGATGAGGGCGCCGGCGGCGACCGGACCGATCAGCTGGCCGAGGGAGGCGCCGATGGTGAAGTGGCCGAAGGCGCGGTCCTGTTCGTGCGGCGCGGACTGGCGGGCCACCAGCGACTGGGCGCCGATCACGAAGCAGAGGTGGCCGAGGCCCATCACCCCGCTCCACAGGGCCATCACCCCCAGGGAGCCGACGAGCCCGCTGAGCACGCAGCCGCCGGCGATGAGGACCACGCCCACCGGCAGCAGGGGCGCGCAGCGGCCGTGGTCGGTGCGGCGGCCGAGCGGTACGGCGGCGAACAGCGGCAGCAGCGCGTACACCCCGGCGATGACACCGACCGCGCGTTCGTCGGCGCCCAGCGCGAGGGCCCGGTACGAGACGGCGGGCCGAGCCATCGACACCGCCCCCTGCGCGAAGGAGAAGGCGATGACGAGGCGGAGCAGCCAACCGCGGTTCCCACCGGGCGCCATGGGTACGACCTCCGTCGAGTGGTCAGATGATGCCGAACAGGATTCCCGCGCCCAGCACCACCAGGGAGGTGAGCGCGGCCCACTTGACCACGAACCGGGTGTGGTCGCCGAACTCGACCTTGGCCATGCCGACCAGGACGTACACGGCGGGGACGAGCGGGCTGGACATGTGCAGGGGCTGGCCGACGATCGAGGCGCGGGCGATCTCCACCGCGGAGACGCCGTGCGCCTGGCCGGCCTCGGCGAGCACCGGCAGGACGCCGAAGTAGAAGCCGTCGTTGGACATGAAGTACGTGAGCGGGATGCTCAGCACGCCGGTGACGAAGGCCATGTGCGGGCCCATGCCGTCGGGGATGTTGTCCACCAGCCACTTCGCCATGTGGTCGACCATCCCGGTGCCCTGCAGCACGCCGGTGAAGACGGCGGCGGCGAAGACCATGCCGGAGACGTTGAGGACGTTCTCCGCGTGGGCGGCGATCCGGGCCTTCTGGTCCGGCATGTGCGGGAAGTTGACGGTCAGGGCGAGGGCCGCGCCCAGCAGGAACAGCACCGGGATCGGCAGCCACTCCATGATCATGGCGGTGAGCAGGGCGACGGTGAGCAGCGCGTTGAACCAGTACAGGCCGGGGCGCAGGGTGGCGCGGTCCGGGTCGAGGACCTGCAGGCTCTTGTCCTCGGGTTCGTCGGGCAGGTCCGCGCCCGCGCCGGAACCGCCCGCCTTCTTCGCGTCCTCGCCGGCTCCGGCGCCGACCAGCACCGTCTCGGTCTCCTCCACCAGCACCTCGTCCAGCGTGAGCACACCGAGCCGCCTCCGCTCGCGGCGGCCGAGGACGTAGGCGAGGGCGAAGACGAACAGCAGGCCCATGGCGAGGGCCGGGATCATCGGCACGAAGATGTCACCGGCGTCGAGCTTCAGCGCGGTGGCGGCGCGGGCGGTGGGGCCGCCCCAAGGCAGCGTGTTCATCACGCCGTTGGCCATGGCGGCGACACCGGTCATCACGACCAGGGACATCTTCAGGCGCTTGTACAGCGGGTACATCGCCGAGACGGTGATCATGAAGGTGGTGGAGCCGTCGCCGTCCAGGGAGACGATCGCGGCGAGGACGGCCGTACCGATCACGATCCGCAGCGGGTCGGCCTTGCAGAACTTCAGGATGCCCCGCACGACGGGGTCGAAGAGGCCGACGTCGATCATCACACCGAAGTAGACGATCGCGAACATGAGCATCGCCGCGGTGGGGGCGAGGCCGGTGATGCCGTCGATGACGTAGTCACCGAGCTTGACGCCCTTGCCCACGAACACGCAGAAGAGCGCGGGTATGAGCACGAGCGCCGCGATCGGCGACATCTTCTTCAGCATGATCAGGACCAGGAAGGTCGCGATCATGGCGAAGCCGAGGATGGTCAGCATGAGTGGATACCTAACGTTCGCCCTTGAACATCCCACCTGGGGGTCGGCGGTGCGATGACGTTAGGTCCGTTCAAACGGCGTTAACAAGACGTTGACGTGCGAGCAATACGCGCGAAAGTCCAGGTCACAGCAGTGCGACGACGTCGACGGGTACGCCGTTGAGCACCGCGTTGCCCGACAGGGGGTCCAGCAGGCTGCCGTCGAGCAGCTGGTTGACGTTGACGCCGGGGGCGGCGGAGGCGTGGTTCAGCCGGGTGCCGGGCCGGTCGTGGCCCCAGCCGTGCGGAAGGCTCACCACACCGGGCCGGACGCCGTCGGTGACCTCGGCGGGGGCCACCACCGCTCCCCCGGCGCCCTTCACGCGGACGTCCGCGCCGTCCCGGACGCCGAGCCGGGCGGCGTCATCGGGGTGGATGTGCAGGGTGCAGCGGTTGCTGCCGCCGGTGAGGGCGGGCACGTTGTGCATCCAGCTGTTGTTGGAGCGCAGATGGCGGCGGCCGACGAGGACGAGTCCCTCCGGCCGCTCGTCCAGCGCCCGGCGCAGCCGGGGCAGGTCGCCGGCGATCGGCTCGGGCAGCAGCTCGATCTTGCCGCTGCGGGTCTTCAGCGGCTGCGGCAGCCGCGGGCGCAGCGGGCCGAGGTCGATGCCGTGCGGATGGGCGAGCAGCTTCTCCAGGGTGAGCCCGTCGGGGCGGGCGCCGAAGCCGTCGCCGTACGGGCCGAGGCGGAGCATCAGGTCGAGCCGCCGCTCGGGGCCGTTGTCGCCGGTGAGCAGGGCGGCGAGCTCGCGCGGGTCGCGGCCGTGCACCGGACCGTGCGCGTCCTGGACGGCCTTGGCGAGGGTCTCCTCGACGACCATCGCGTCGACGGCCGACGGGTCGGCACCCCGCATGCCCGTGGCGGCCAGGACCAGCCGGGCGAGGATCTCGGTCTCCGCCATGCGGCCGGGCTCCAGCGGGACGGCGGGGCGGGTGTAGCGGACCTGGTTGCGCACGGCGAGGGTGTTGAAGGCGAAGTCGTGGTGCGGGCTCTGGGAGGGCGGGGGCGGGGGCAGCACGACGTGGGCGTGGCGCGAGGTCTCGTTCAGGTACGGGTCGACGCTGACCATGAAGTCCAGGGACGCGAGGGCCTTGTCGAGCCGGTCGCCGTCGGGCGCGGAGAGCACGGGGTTGGCGGCGACGGCGATCAGCGCGCGGACCGGGGTGCCCTCGCCGGTCGCGGTGTCGATCTCCTCGGCGAGCGCGGAGAGCGGCAGCTCGCCCTTCGCCTCCGGGTGCCCGCTCACCCGGGAGTGCCAGCGGCCGAGCCGGAAGCCGCGGCCGGGGCCCGCCGGGCGGGGTGTCCGGGCGGTGGCGGCCAGCGGGAAGAGGGCGCCGCCGGGGCGGTCGAGGTTGCCGGTGAGGATGTTGAGGACGTCGACCAGCCAGCTCGCCAGGGTGCCGTGCGGGACGGTGCAGCTGCCGATGCGGGCGTAGACGGCGGCGGTGTCGGCCGCGGCGAGCTCCCGGGCCAGGGCACGGATGACACCGGCGTCCAGGTCGCAGGCGGGGGCCACCGCTTCGGGCGTGAAGTCGGCGAGTGCGTCCCGGAGTTCGCCGAGCCCCTGGACGTGCGGGGCGAGGTGCCCGAGAGCGACCAGGTCCTCGGCGAACAGGGTGTGCGCCGTCGCGGCCAGCAGCAGGGCGTCGGTGCCGGGGCGTATCGCCAGGTGGCGGTCGGCGAGCTTCGCGGTGCGGGTACGGCGCGGGTCCACGACGGTGAGCCGGCCGCCGCGGGCCTTGAGCGCCTTGAGCCTGCCGGGGAAGTCGGGGGCGGTGCACAGACTGCCGTTGGACTCCAGGGGGTTGGCGCCGATGAGCAGCAGGTGGTCGGTGTGGTCGAGGTCGGGCACCGGGATGGCGTTGGCATCCCCGAACAGCAGTCCGCTGGAGACGTGCTTGGGCATCTGGTCGACCGTGGAGGCGGTGAACAGGCTGCGGGTGCGCAGGGCGCCGACCAGGACCGGCGGGTAGAGGCCGCCGGCCACGGTGTGCACGTTGGGGTTGCCGAGGACCACGCCGACGGCGTCGGGGCCGTACCGCTCCACGACCGGGCGCAGACCGGCGGCCACCGCGTCGAAGGCCTCCTCCCAGGTGGCCTCGCGCAGGATGCCGTCCCTGCGGACGAGCGGGGTGCGCAGCCGGTCGGGGTCGCCGTCGACGGCCCCGAAGGCGGCGCCCTTGGGGCAGATGAAGCCCTTGCTGAAGACGTCGTCCCGGTCACCGCGGGCGCCGGTGACGCGGGTGCCCTCGACGGTCAGGGTCAGCCCGCAGGTGGCCTCGCACAGGGGGCAGATTCGCAGGGCGGTGCGGGACACGGGTCCTCCCGTAAGGGTCGGCGCAGGCGAGTCCGAGCGAGCATACCGACCGGTAGGCATGGAGGGGAGCCCCTTTTCCGGATGCTTCTTCACGGGATCCGTGCCGCCGCCTGCTCAGTCGAGGACGCGCCCCAGATACGCCCGCAGCAGCTCCCGTGTCTCCCGGACGACCGCCTCGTCCCCCTGGGGGTCGACCCGGAAGGCGAGCTGTACCAGGGTGTCCGCGGTCTCCACGGCGACCAGGAAGACGCGGCGCAGCTCCTCGTCGGGGCTGCGGCCGAGGTAGCCGGAGAGCAGCTGGATGAGCCGGTCGGCGACCCGGGTGTTGGGCTCGGCCTGCCGGACGCCGACCGGGATCTGGTTGCCGAAGTCGACCAGCGAGAAGCCGGACGCCGTGCGCTTCATGCCGAGGTACTCGTCCAGGACGGCGTCCATCGCGGCCCGCCAGTCGCCCTCGCGGGCCCCCTTCAGCCGCTCGGTGACGCGCTCGACGTACCGCTCCAGGTTGCGCTGGGCGAGGGCGTCGGCCATCTGCCGTTTGTTGCCGAAGAAGCGGTAGACCGAGCCGATGGGCACTCCGGCGCGCTCGGCGACCGCGCGGGTGCTCAGGTCGTCGTAGCCGACCTCGTCGAGGAGTTCGGCGCAGGCGTCCAGGATTCTGGTCAGCCGTTCGGCGCTGCGCCGCTGGACGGGCGCACGGCGGAGCGATGTCGCGTGGGGCACGGGCTTCATGATGCCTTTCCGCCGGGATCCGGTGAACCTCCCCCCACAGTACGAAGACGGGTGGCCGGTGCACTCATCGGCGGGCCGGGCTCATCCGTCGCCGGCGGACGGCGCGGCCTCGGCGGGCGGCGTGACCCCGGCGGGCGCCTCCGCCGCGTCCGAGCCGGTCGTGCCGGCAGTGCCCGCGCGGCCCTTGTCCGTGCCGGCCGTGCCGGTAGCGGCGCTGTCCCTGCCGGTCGTTCCTCTGCCGGCCGCACCCCTGACCGCCGTGCCGGTACCGGCCGCGTCCGGGACCGCCGTGCCCCCGCCGCCCGCAGCCGCGCCGGCCGTGTCCGCGCCGGCCGTGTCCGTCTCCGCGTCCGACACCGTTATGGCGGCGCCGCTCTCGACCGGCTTGCCGCGGACCGCCCACACCGTGCCGTCGTCGGCGTACAGGCGCGCGGTGATCTGGTGGGTGCCGTGCGGGACGGAGCCCGCGTCCAGGTGGTGCGTGGGGCCCTGCAGCCGGGCGTCCCGGTGGCCGTCCACGAAGAGGCGGACGAAGCCGCGGCCGGTGACCGCCACCGGCCGCGCGCCGGGCGCGGAGAGGGCGAAGTGCCGGAAGGCCAGCCGGACGTCCCAGCCGCCGGCCGGGTCCTCGGTGACCTCGACGGCGACCTCGGGGGCGTTCTTCCGGGGCACCTCCCGCAGGTTCCGGCCGGTGGTGTCGGTCTCGTCCAGCACCTTGCCCACCGGCGAGGGCGAGACCACGCCCCCGTGCGCCTCACCGGCGGTGCAGGCCACCGCTCCGAGCGGCAGCAGGACGCACACCGCGAGTGCGGCGAGCGGCCCGCGCTTGCCCTTCGTCCATGACATGAGCGGGAGCGTAGAACAGCGGCCGGGCGACCCGGATCCCCCTCAGGTCTGGTTCCGCCCCTACCTCCGGGGGAGGACCCCGGCCCTCTTGCGCGGACCCCCACTCATTCCTACGGTGTTGCATAGGAATCGGGACCACGAGGAGCGATGATGAGCGGGGACGCACGGAAGACCGCCGAGGGGCTGTCGTATCTGACCGGGTTCGGCAACGAACACGCCTCGGAGGCGGTGCCGGGCGCCCTGCCCGAGGGCCGCAACTCGCCGCAGCGCGCGCCGCTCGGCCTGTACGCCGAGCAGCTGAGCGGAACGGCCTTCACCGAGCCGCGGGCGCACAACCGGCGCTCCTGGCTGTACCGCATCCGCCCCTCGGCCGCGCACCCCGCGTTCACCCGCACCGGCAACGGCGCGATCCGCACGGCCCCCTTCACCGAGACGGTGCCCGACCCCAACCGGCTGCGCTGGAACCCGCTGCCGCAGCCCCCGGCCGGCACCGACTTCCTCGCGGGCCTGTGGACACTGGGCGGCAACGGCGACGCGACCCAGCGCTCCGGCATGGCCGTGCACCTCTACCACGCCAACGCCTCGATGGAGCGCGTCTTCTCCGACGCCGACGGTGAGCTGCTGATCGTGCCCGAGCGGGGCGGGCTGCTGCTGCACACCGAGTTCGGACGCCTGCATGTGGAGCCTTCCCATGTCGCGCTGATCCCGCGCGGGGTGCGCTTCCGTGTGGAGCTGCTCGACGAGTCGGCCCGAGGCTATGTGTGCGAGAACTACGGGGCGCCGTTCCAGCTCCCCGATCTCGGGCCGATCGGCGCCAACGGGCTCGCCAACCCCCGGGACTTCCGTGCGCCCGTCGCGGCGTACGAGGACGTCGAGGGCCCGGTGGAGGTGGTGAACAAGTTCTGCGGCAACCTCTGGACGGCCACCTACGACCACAGCCCGCTCGATGTGGTCGCCTGGCACGGCAACCATGTGCCGTACGCCTATGACCTGCGCCGGTTCAATGTGATCGGCACCATCTCCTACGACCACCCCGACCCGTCCATCTTCACGGTCCTGACCTCCCCCTCGGACACCCCGGGGCTGGCCGGAGTGGACTTCGTGGTCTTCGCGCCGCGCTGGCTGGTGGGCGAGGACACCTTCCGGCCGCCGTACTTCCACCGGAACGTGATGAGCGAGTACATGGGCCTGGTGGAGGGCGCGTACGACGCCAAGGCGGAGGGCTTCGTGCCGGGCGGCGGCTCCCTGCACAACATGATGTCGGCGCACGGCCCGGACCGGGAGACCTTCGACCGGGCGAGCGCGGCCGAGCTGCGGCCGCAGAAGATCGACGACGGGCTGGCGTTCATGTTCGAGACCCGCTGGCCGGTCACCCTCACCCCGCACGCGGCGGGCGCCGAACACCTCCAGCGGCGCTACGACGACGTGTGGCAGGGACTGGAACGGCACTTCCGGGGGTGACCGCCGCCGTTGCGCCGAACGTTCTCCGCCAGGTACGGATAGCCGCGTGACCTCCTTCGCTCCGGATTCGATCGTCCTGAACCGCAAGCTGCCGCTGTGGTACCAGGTGTCGCAGTCGCTGCGCGCCTCGATACTGGGCCGCTCACCCGAGGACCCGCTGCGGCTGCCCACCGAGGAGCGGCTGGCGGAGCACTACGGCGTGAGCGTGCTGACCATGCGGCAGGCACTGAAGGAGCTGGAGGACGAGGGCCTGATCAGCCGGCACCGGCGGCGCGGCACGTTCATCGAGCCGGGCGTCCGGCGCGGGGCCCCGGTCCGGCTGCTGGGCTCGGTGGACGCCATCGTGGCCCAGCAGTCCGGGATGACGACCGAACTGCTCGGCCACGGGCCGGTGCCGGTGCCGGCCGGACTCGCCGAGTACTTCCCGGACTGCGCGGAGGTGGCGTCGTACCACCGTCTGCGCCGCGACGAGAAGACGGGCGAGCCGACCAACCACGCCGTCAACCACATCCGTCCCGAACTGGCCGAGCGCGTCGACGTGGACGACCTGGTCCGCTGGCCGATGACCAAGGTGCTGCGCGACGTGGTGAAGGCGGACATCAGCCGGATCACGGACACCGTGGAGGCCCGGCTCGCCGACCCGGAGACCGCCCGCCTGCTCCAGGTGCCGCTGCTCAGCCCGATCCTGCACTACACCGGAGTGACGTACGACAGCGAGGGGCGGGTGCTGGACGTGGCCGTCATCCACTACCGGGGGGACAGGTTCTCGTTCACCGTGACGCTGGACGCGTAGGCGCCGCACCGGTTCCCCGGTACGGGCGCCGGTCGTCCGCGGGGCCGTCGCGGCCCGGCCGTGAAGGCGCGGCGGAGCCCCATGTCGGGTGCGGCCGGCGCCCCTTCGGGGGCTGCCGGACTGCCGTACCATGCCCAGCGTGACGCACGACGACGCTCCGCTGCTGGCGGACCTCATGCCGTGGTCCGTCGCACCGCCGCGGCCGGGCCGTGCCTGGCCGACGGCGCCCGATCCGGTCTCGCTGAGGGCTCGCTGGGACGCCCTGCTGAAGGCAGAGGGCCCGGACCGCGAAGCCCTGTTCGAGCCGAGCCGCGCCCGTACGCTCCAGACGGCGGTGGGCCAGCTGCCCGGGCAGTCCACGGGCACGGAGCGGCTCGCGCGCGCGGAGGGGCCCTGCGCGGAGCCGGTGCGGGTCCTGGCCGCCCCCTTCGACGAGCAGTGGCTGATCCCGGACCACCGGCTGCTCGACACGGCCCGCCCGGAGCTGTGGCGGGTCGCGGACGGGCGGCAGGTGTTCGCCGTCGAGACGGGCGACCCGGACACCCCGCTGCTGGCGACCTCGCACCTGCCGGTCCTGCGCACCGGCCGGGTCCGCCCGCTGTACCGCCGCCCCGGCGGCAGGGAACCCAACCTGGCCCCCGGCCTGCTGGACCACCTGTCGGCCCGGCTGGGCGCCCGCCCCTCCGCGCCGGACGTGCTGGCCTGGATCCTCGCGGCGGTCCGCCCCGACCTCACCGTCCCGCTCACCGAGGACCCCGAGGTGTGGGCGGCCGGTGTGGACGTGGGCCGCCGGACACTGTGGCTGCTGCGGCGCGACGGCGAGCGCCCCAGGCTGCCGGGCGGGCGCCGCCCCTACGTCCGCGCGCCCCTGCCGGCCCGGCCGCTCGGCCTGTACTACGACCGCGACGAGGAGACCCTGCACCTGGACGAGGGCCGCATCTCCCCCGTCCCGCCCGAGGCCTGGGACCACGAGGTGGCCGGGGTCCGGGTCCTGGAGGCCTGGTTCACGGCCCGCACCGCACCCGCCGAGCCGGGTACGCTCGCCGCGATCCGTCCGGCGAGCTGGCCGCAGGCGTGGACGTCGGAACTGCTGGAGCTGGTCACGGTCCTCGCCCTGCTGGCCGAAGTGCGGCCGCTGCGGGCCGGGTTGCAGGTGACGTCACCGGTCACGGGGGCGGAACTGCGCCGGGCGGGCGTCCTGCCGGTACCCGCTCCCGCCCGCCGCCCCGCCTCGGTCCTCGACCACCACGAGGAGGGCCCGGACGGGCAGTTCGCGCTGCTCTAACCGCCGGCCCGGCCGCCCAGGGCGGCCTCCAGCCGGGCGATGTCCTGCGCGTCCTTCGGCCGGCGGGGCCGGGAGGGGTCCCAGACGGGCATCATGCGCTTGATCTCGATCTGTACACGCGGGTCGACGATCGGCGCCTGGAGCGCACCGATGCGGCCGGGCTCGTCGCCGAGCAGTCCGTCCGGCCAGGGGGTGCCGGCCCAGGGACCGCCGGCCACGGTCACCCGGCCCGCCGCGTCCCTGCCGACCAGGGTGAAGCTGCTCTCCAGGCCGTCCTTCACGAAGTCGAGCTGGAGTCCGGCGGGCGGCCCGGGGACCGGTGTGTGACCGAGCCGGGCCAGCGTCCCGGCGAGGGACTCCGCGTCCTTCGCCCAGGCGAACCAGTCGATGTCCCCGTGGTCCCGGGTGACCTCCCCGAGGAAGAAGTCCATCGCCCAGCCACCCCGCAGCCAGAGCGGGACGCCGTCGCCGCGGGCCGCCTCCAGCACCTCCGCGATCAGGCCGAGCTGACGCCGCGCCCGTTCCCGGTCCACTTCGACCCGCGTCTCCGCTAGCGCGGCGCGAACGCGTCGATGACCCGTTCCACCACTCGTTCGAACACCGCTTCCAGGTCGATCGGCCCGGCGTCCTCCGTGAACGCCGCCGCCATGCGCGGATACGCCCCGGTGGCGATCCGGCTGCCCAGGTAGGCGATGCGGGCCGCGTTCTCCTCGTCCTCCGACCACGGCAGGGCACGGACCCGCTCGGCGGTGTCGAGTTCGTTGCGGACGTAGGTCGTGACCATGCCGTTGAGCATCGCGATCAGCTCCAGCTTGGTGCCGTACCGCTCCTCCAGCGGGTCCAGGCAGGCCAGGCAGTGCTCCAGGTAGCGCAGGGCGTTCGGGCTGAAGCCGTAGACGGGGGACATCAGGCGGGGCAGCCACGGGTGCCGGCGCATCAGTTCACGGGTCTGCCGGGCCACGCGGCGCATGTCGGCCCGCCAGTCCCCGCTCGGCTCCCAGGGAGCGTGCTCCCCGCCGGCCGCGTCCACCATCAGCTCGTACAGGTCCTCCTTGCGGGGGACGTAGTTGTACAGCGACATGGTGCCGCAGCCCAGTTCGGCGGCGACGCGCCGCATCGACACCGCGTCGAGCCCCTCGGCGTCGGCGATCCGGACGGCGGCGGCGGCGATGTCGTCGCGCGTGTACGCCGGCCTCGGACCCCGGCCGGTGCGCTCGGGGCGCGCCCAGATCACCCCGGGGACGGCCCCTCGGACTGCCATCGTTCGATCACCTCGGCACCATCCTAGTTACGTACGGCGTACGTAGTGCGGTATGGTCCCGGCATGGTTACTACGTACGCTGTACTTAGTGAAGGTCTGGAGAAGCGCTTCGGCGCGGTGCGCGCCCTGCGCGGGCTGGACCTGGCCGTCGCCGAGGGCACGGTCTGCGGACTGCTGGGCCCGAACGGGGCGGGGAAGACGACGGCGGTGCGCCTGCTGACGACGCTGCTGCGCCCGGACGGGGGTTCGGCCCGGATCGCCGGACACGATCTCGTGCGGGAGGCGGCGGCGGTGCGGCGCCGGATCGGGGTCACCGGGCAGTACGCCTCGGTGGACGGGGACCTCACCGGCCGGGAGAACCTGCGGCTGTTCGCCCGGCTGCACCGGGTGCGCGGGCCGGCCGACCGGGCCGGCGAACTGCTGGAGCGCTTCGGCCTGACCGAGGCGGCGGACCGGAGGGCGTCCGCGTACTCCGGCGGCATGCGGCGCCGCCTCGACCTCGCCGCGAGCCTGGTCCGCCGTCCGGACGTGCTGTTCCTGGACGAGCCGACCACCGGACTCGACCCGGCCAGCCGTGCCCGCGTCTGGCAGGCCGTGCGCGAGCTGAAGGCGGACGGTACGACCGTGCTGCTGACCACGCAGTACCTGGAGGAGGCCGATCAACTCGCCGACGACATCGCCCTCATGGACCGGGGCAGGGTCGCCCACACCGGCTCGCCGGCCGCGCTCAAGGCGGTCATCGGGTCGTACGCGGAGGCGGTGGTCGCGGACGCCGGCGCGCTCGCCCGGGCGGCGGCCGTGCTCGACCGGCTGACCGGCCGGGAGCCCGTGTTCGACCGGGACCGGAACACGGTCGGCGCGGTCACCACCGACCCGACGCTGACCCTGCCCCGGCTGGTGCGCGAACTGGACGCGGCCGGCGTGCCGTTGCTGGACGCGGGCATCCGGCCGCCCACCCTCGACGACGTCTTCCTGCGGCTCACCGGGGAGTCCGCCGACGAGCCCGCCGACGGCCCCGGCGGCCCCTTCGCCGACGACTCCGGCACCCACTCCCCCGGCCGCTCCGGCGACAACGCCTTCACCGACGGCAAGGAGCGTGCCGCGTGAGGGCTTCCGCGTACGACGGGCTGGCGATGACGGGCCGGCAGCTTCGCCGGGTCCGCAACAACCCGGGGCTGGCGGTCCTGACCCAGATCATGCCGGTCAACATGCTGCTGTTCTTCGGATACGTGTTCGGCAGCGCCCTGGCCGTGCCCGGCCGTGAGTACCGCTCCTTCCTGGTGCCCGGGCTGCTCGTCGCGACGGCCGCCGGCGGGCTGATGACCGGCATGTTCCAGGCGGCCCAGGACACCCACCGGGGCGTGGCGGACCGGTTCCGCACGATGCCGGTGAGCCGGGCCGCCGTACCGCTCGGGCAGGCCGTCGCGGACCTCGTGGTCACGGCGGTCGGGACGGTGCCGCTGCTGCTGACCGGCCTCGCGGTGGGCTGGCGGATCGAGGGGTCGGCGGCCGGGGCGGCCGGTGCCGTGGGGCTGTTGCTGTTCTTCCGGTTCGCCTGCACCTGCGCCGGGATCCTCCTCGGGCTGCTCAGCCGCAGCGAGGAGGCCGCCGGGCAGCTCGGCGCCTCCTCCTTCGTGCTGCCGCTGCTGTCCGACGCCTACATCCCGACGGACAACCTGCCGGGCTGGCTGCGTACGCTCGCCGAGTGGAACCCGATCAGCGCGGTGACCACGGCCCTGCGCGACCTCTTCGGCAACGCGCCGGTCCCGGAGGGCGCCGCCTGGCCGGTGGCCCACCCCGTGGCCGGGTCGCTGGTCTGGTGCCTGCTGCTCACCGCGGTGTTCCTGCCGCTCGCGGTGAGCCGGTACACGCGGACCGAGTGAACCCGCACTGCTGACAAAGCCGCCGGCCGGGGGAGATCATCCACCCCATGGATCATCTCCCCCTGCCCCTGGAGGGCATCACCGTCGTCGCCGTCGAGCAGGCCGTGTCCGCACCCTTCGCCACCCGGCAGCTCGCCGACCTCGGCGCCAGGGTCGTCAAGGTGGAACGGGTCGACGGCGGCGACTTCGCGCGCGGCTACGACACCGCGGCCCGCGGTCTCGCCTCGCACTTCGTGTGGTGCAACCGCGGCAAGGAATCCATCGCGCTGGACCTGAAGGACCCGCGCGGCCTGGACGTCGTACGGCGGCTGGTCGCGGACGCCGACGTGTTCGTGCAGAACCTCGCGCACGGCGCGGCGGCCCGGCTCGGCCTGGACGCGGCCACGCTGTGCGCCGCGCACCCGCGGCTGGTCGCCGTGGACATCTCGGGCTACGGCGGCTCGGGGCCGTACGCGGACAAGCGGGCGTACGACATGCTCGTGCAGTGCGAGGCGGGGCTGGTGTCGGTGACCGGGACGCCGGAGCAGCCGGTGAAGGCGGGCATCCCGGCCGCGGACATCGCGGCGGCCATGTACGCCTTCTCCGGTGTGCTGGCGGCGCTCGTGCGGCGCGGGACGACCGGGCGGGGCGGCCCGGTGGAGGTGTCGATGCTGGAGGCGCTCGCCGAGTGGATGGGCCATCCGCTGCACCACGCGATGCACGGGGGTGAGCCGCCGGCGCGCACGGGACTCGCGCACGCCGTGATCGCGCCGTACGACGCCTATCCGACGGCGGACGGCGGGCGGGTGCTGCTGTCGGTGCAGAACGACCGGGAGTGGCGGCGGCTGGCCGAGCAGGTCATAGGCCGCCCGGAGCTGGGCACGGACCCCGCGTACGCGACGAACGCCGCGCGGGTGGCGCACCGGGAGTCGACCGATGCCCTGGTCGCGGGCGCGCTGGCGGTGCTGGACGCCGAGGAGGCGCTGGGGCGGCTGGAGAAGGCGGGCATCGCCTGCGCCCGGCTGCGGGACCTGCACGAACTGGCGGGGCACCCGCAGCTCGCGGCCCGGGAGCGGTGGCGTCAGGTGGGTTCGCCGGTCGGACCGCTGAAGGCGCTGCTGCCTCCCATCACGCTGCCGGGCGGGGGCGAGGCACGGATGGGAGACGTGCCCGCACTCGGACAGCACACCGGAGCGCTGCTGCGTGCCGTGGGGATGACGGACGACGAGATCGCAGCGCTGCGCCGGGACGGTGTGGCGGCCTGAGCGCGGGCACCCCTGCTCGGGGTCAGGGGCCCTGCGACGCGGTCAGTGACCGCCGAACAGCGAACGGCGCAGTCGGCGCAGCGGCGCGAAGAGGGAGACGCGGCTCACCCGCACACCCCGGTCACTGCGTCGGCGCGTGGTGTCACGCGCCGTGAGTTCGCGCATCAGCGAGGTCGCCTCGACCGTCTCCCGCTGCGGTATGGCGGGACCCGCCAGCACCGACAGATGGCGGTCGAGGCGCGAACTGGTCGCGCTGCTCCCGCAGGTGATCGCAGGGACCCTGGCCCTGCTGCGCACTGTTATCTGTTCCATGTCACTCCCCACCCGTACGAGTCCACCCGGCCCGGGCAGGGTAACCCTATCGCCCCGGTGGGGCACGCGTGTATCTCGGCCACAGGATTCACCTTCCCTGTAAGGGGGTTGACCACCCCTCTTTGACTACTCTCCGAATCCGACCGATTTCAGGGTGAGTTGGACAATCGGCTGACCAGTGGGCTGCGCTGACCCTCCGTCAGGTTCGACGGTTACGGCGAGTGACACCGAGGAGGGGTCGAGGCCCTTCGTGACCAAGGGCGTGTCGCCCGCCAGGAGGCCGAGGGAGCGCGGTTGTTCCCGGGGGCGCATGAGCCAGAGCTGGTGGACGCGTCCGCCGGGCGGGGTGCCGTATCCGCTGAGGGTGACGACGGCCTCCCGCTCGGAGGCGGAAGCGATCACTCCGATACTGCGGCCCCGCGCGTCCTCGCTGCTCGCCGTGCGGGCGTCGGAAGCGGCCAGAACGTGGGCGATCTCACGTGCCCGGGCCTGCTCCGCGTCGAGCCGGTGCTCGGCGCGCTGGGCCTGGACGGCGAAGAGGGAGGCGACGACGAGGGCCGCGGCGGCGGCGGCCGTGGCGAGCGGGGCGAACAGGGAGCGCCGCCGGGGCGTACGGGTGCGGCCCGGCGGGGGCTGGGTGCCCCAGACGTGCGGCGGCAGCTGGGGCGTGCGCTCACGGGCCGGCGCCCGGTCCCGCCCGCCCGCGTGGCCGCGCGCCGGCTCCTGCGGGGTGCTGCGGACGGCGGCCAGGACCCGGTCGCGCAGGGCCGCGGGGGCGGGGGCCGCCGTGGACCAGGCGAGCCGGACCGCGTCCTCGGCCAGGTCGCGCACCTCGGCCGCGCAGCGGTCGCAGCCCGCCAGGTGCTTCTCGAAGCGGCGCCGCTCGCCCGGTTCGAGGGCGTCGAGCGCGTAGGGCGCGGCGAGGGAGTGCGGGGCCTCGCGGCGCAGCAGCCTGCCGAGGATGCTCATGCGGCGCCTCCCAGGCACTCGCGCAGCCGGGTGAGTCCGTCGCGCATCCGTGTCTTGACCGTGCCGAGCGGCAGCTTCAGCCGCTCGGCCACCTCACGGTAGGTGTAGCCGTCGTAGTAGGCGAGGGTCACCGACTGGCGTTGCAGGGCCGTGAGCCGGTGCAGGCAGCGGCGCACCCACTCGCGCTCCAGGCCGGCCTCCACCTCCTCGGCGACCTGGTCGAACGCGGGTTCCCCGGCGCGCAGGGCCTCGCGCTGCTCGCGTTCCCCGGCCGCGCGGGCGCTGCGCACCCGGTCGACGGCGCGGCGGTGGGCGAGGGTGAGGACCCAGGACAGGGCGCTGCCCCGGCCGGGGTCGAACCGGGCGGCGGAGCGCCACACTTCGAGCAGCACCTCCTGGGCGACCTCCTCGGACTGGGCGGGGTCGCGCACCACCCGCCGGACGAGCCCGTACACCGGCCCGGACACGAGTCCGTACAACTCCTCGAACGCCCTCTGGTCGCCGCCCGCCACGAGCACCAGCAGCTCGTCCGCCTGCATGCGGGCCCCCTCTCCGTGGCCGCAGCCGGCTCTTCCCCGCGCACCGCCCATCCGCACCGAGACACACCTCCCCGAGGATTTACGGATCAGCGGGCCGAAAACGCGGGTCCCGGAGCGGGAAAAAGTTTTTCGCCCTCCGACCAAACCGATCGGCGGTTCCGCTCCGTATACCCGTCCGTCAAAGGCAAGTCGGCACTGAGGACGGACGGCATGACACCTCTCTTCTCCAGGGGCGGTACGGGACGCAAGGGCCTGGCCACGCTCATCAGCGGCGCGCTGGCCGCCGGAGGGCTCGCGGCCGCCGGCGTCGCCACGCTGGCACCCGGGGCGGCCTCCGCCTCCTCCCACCGGGAGGCCCCGCTGATCTCGGGCACCCCGCAGTACGACAACACCGACCTGTACGCGTTCGTCAGCCCGGACAAGCCCGACACGACGACGATCGTGGCGAACTGGATCCCGTTCGAGGAGCCGGCCGGCGGACCGAACTTCTACACGTTCGCCGACGACGCCCAGTACGACCTCCACATCGACAACAACGGCGACGCACAGGGCGAGTTGGTCTTCCGCTACACGTTCAAGACGCGCACGCGGAACGGGAACACGTTCCTCTACAACACCGGTCCCGTCACCAGCCTGGACGACCCGGACCTCAACATCACCCAGACCTACGACATCGACCTCGTCAAGGTCCGGGGCGGCCACGAGATGTCGAAGACCAAGCTGGCCGACGACGTGCCGGTGGCGCCGTCGAACGTCGGCAAGGCGTCCATGCCGGACTACGGCAGGCTGCGGGCGCAGGCGGTGTACAAGACGGCGGGCGGCGCCGCGACCTTCGCCGGGCAGGCGGACGACCCGTTCTTCGCGGACCTGCGCGTCTTCGACCTGCTGTACGGCGGGAACCTCACCGAGGTGGGCCGGGACACCCTCAAGGGCTACAACGTCAACACCATCGCCCTCCAGGTCCCCAACGACATGATCCGCGAGTCCGCCCACCAGCCCGTCGTCGGCATCTGGTCCACCACCCAGCGCCGTAACGCCCAGGGCTACTACAGCCAGGTCTCGCGCCTCGGCAATCCGCTGGTCAACGAGGTCGTCAACCCGCAGAAGGACAAGGACCGGTTCAACGCGTCCCAGCCGGCGTACGACGCCCAGTTCCTGAAGAACGTCACCAACCCCGAGCTGCCGAAGCTCATCGAGTCCATCTACAAGATCAAGGCACCCGCGGAGCCACGCAACGACCTGGTCGACGTCTTCCTCAAGGGCGTCAAGGGCCTCAACCAGCCGCCGCACGTGAAGCCCGCGGAGGAGCTGCGGCTGAACACCTCGGTCAAGCCGAGCATGCACCCGAAGCGGCTGGGCGTGCTGGACGGCGACAACGCGGGCTTCCCGAACGGGCGCCGGCTCGGCGACGACGTGATCGACGCGGCGCTGCAGGTCGTGGAGGGTGAACTGGTCGGCTCGAAGAACGACCTGGGGGACGCGGTCGACAAGAACGACAGGAAGTTCGAGAGCTACTTCCCGTACGTCGCCCAGCCCACGGCCGGTTCGCGCGGTGCCCTCGCCAAGGGCACGACGGCGGGGACGGACGTCCGCAGCCAGCTCGGGGACGCCCTCCAGCCGGCCGGTTCCTCTTCCGGCGGCTCCGGCGACACCGTGCTGATCGCCGCGTCGGCGGCCTCCGGCGCGGCCGGGATCCTGCTGCTCGGCACCGGCTTCGCCTGGTGGCGCCGGCGGATGCAGCGCGCGTACTGACCCCGACCACCGAGACCGGCGCGGCCCGTACCCCCACTCCCCCACGGCGGGCCGCGCCTCAGCACACGACCGACCGAGGAGAAGGCATGGTCCCGCGCGGGCAGGACGAGGAGCAGAGGGCCGAGGAGCAGACGGCTGAGGAACACAGGGCCGAGGGGCAGACGGCCGAGGGGCCGGGAGGCGAGGTCCGGACGGCCGAGAAGCCGGGGGCCGAAGTACGGGCGGCCGAGGAGCCGTCGGTCCCCGGCTCGGGCGAGCGCGTCGGTGGCGAGGAGCGGGTCGCCGCCGTGCGACGGGTCGGGGCCGTCGTGCGGCGCCGGCGGTCCCTGCACATGGCCTGCTCCGCCGCGCTGCTGGCGGTCGCCATGACCGGCGGGGCCATCGCGCTCGGCGCCGGCCGGGCGCCGGCGACCGTGCCGGTCGCCGCCGGTGCCGTGGACCCGGGTGTGCCGGGAGGCGGGGACCTGGACGCGAGCATCACCGCGCTGCAGGCGCAGTTGCGGGCGCAGCCGAAGGACCACGGCGGCTGGGCCACCCTCGGACTGGCCTACGTCGAGCAGGCGCGGACCAGGGCGGACCCGTCCCGGTACCCGCAGGCGGAGCGGGCGCTGAAGCGGTCCCTGTCGCTGGCGCCGGACGACGACCGGGCCCTGGCCGGCCGCGCCGCCCTCGCCGCGGCCCGGCACGACTTCAAGGACGCCCTGAGCTTCGCGGACGCGGCCCTGCGCCGGAACCCGTACAGCGAGCGCGCGCTGTCCTCCCGGATCGACGCCCTGGTGGAACTCGGCCGGTACGCCGAGGCGGAGCGGGCCGCGCGGACCGCCGACGCGCGCCGGCCGGGCGTCCCGGTCTTCACCCGGTACGCCTACGTGCACGAGCTGCGCGGGGACGTCGGCACCGCACGCCGGGTGCTGCGACAGGCGCTGTCCGCTGCCACCTCTCCCGGCGACAGCGCGTACGTCGCCACCCAGCTCGGCCAACTCGCCTGGAACCAGGGCGACTACCGGACCGCCCTCACCTTCTACGCCCGCGCCCTCACCGCCGACGACGGCTACCTCCCGGCGCTGGAGGGCCGGGCCCGCGCCCGGGCCGCGAGCGGTGACCGGGCCGCGGCGATCAGGGACATGGAGGCCGTGGTGGCCCGCTCCCCGCTGCCCGGTCCGCTGGTCGCGCTGGGCGAGCTGTACGAGGCGCGGGGCGCGGCCGGCGACCGGTCGCGGGCCCGGCAGCAGTACGCGCTGGTCGACGCCTGGACCGCGCTGGCCAGCGCCAACGGCGTCAACGCCGACCTGGACACCGCGCTGGCCGCCGCCGACCACGGCGACAAGGCCGCCGCCCTGCGCGCGGCCCGCGCCGAGTGGGGCCGCCGGCACACCGTGCACACCGCGGACGCACTCGCCTGGGCCCTGCACGTCAACGGCCATGACGCTCAGGCCCTGCCCTACGCCCGCCGGGCCACCGCCACCGGCTACCGCAACGCCGCCTTCCGCTACCACCGCGGCGTGATCGAACTGGCCACGGGCCGCGCGCGGGACGGCCGTGCCTCCCTCAGGGCGGCCCTGAGGCTGAACCCCGGCTTCTCCCCGCTGGGCGCCGCCGAGGCCCGTACGGCACTGGAGGCCGCGAAGTGAAGCTGCGTCTGCCGTTCGTCCTCGTCGCCGTCGGCGCCCTCGCGCTCCTCCCGGCCGGCACCGCGAGCGCGCACCCGCTCGGCAATTTCACCGTCAACCGCTACGACGGTCTCGTCGCCGCTCCCGGCCGGCTCCGTGTCGACCACGTGGAGGACCTCGCCGAGATCCCGGCGACCCAGGCCAAGCCGGACATCCGGCGGCTGGGCCTCACCGCCTGGGCCGAGCGGCGGTGCGCCGGGGCCGCCCGGGGCAGCGGGCTCACCGTCCAGGGGCGCCCCGCCGCGCTGTCCCCCGGTTCCGCACGGGCCGAGCTGCGCCCCGGGCAGGCCGGGCTGAACACCCTGCGGCTGGAGTGCCGGTTCACCGCGCCGCTCCCCCGGGGGAAGTCCGTCACCCTCGGCTTCCACGGCGCGGGGGCCACCGGCGGCCCGGGCTGGCGGGAGATCACCGCGCGCGGCGACCGTATGACACTCACCTCCACGGACGTACCCCGCACGTCCGTGTCGCACGAACTGACCACGTACCCCAAGGACCTGCTGTCCTCTCCGGCCGACACCGCCACCGCCTCGGTGCGCGTGCGCCCGGGCGGTCCGGCCCTCGCCGAGGAGCGGCAGGACGCCCCGGGCGCCGCGGTGCTGCCCCGGGGCGCAGACCGCTGGACCCGCGCCCTGGACGACCTCGTGGCCCGGCACGACCTCACGCTCGGCTTCGCCGCGCTGGCCCTGCTCGTCGCCGTCGTCCTCGGCGCGATGCACGCCCTGGCGCCGGGCCACGGCAAGACCCTGATGGCGGCGACGGCGGCGGCGCGCGGGGGCCGGGCCCGGCCGCGGGACGTACTGCCCCTGGCCGCCTCGGTCACCGTGACCCACACCCTCGGCGTGGTCGCCCTGGGCCTCCTCGTCACGGCCGGCTCCGCCGCCACACCCGCGGTGATCTCCTGGCTGGGCATCGCCGGCGGCGCGCTGGTGCTCGGGGCGGGCGTCACCCTCGTACGCCGGGCCTGGCACAGCCGCGCACGGGCCGCCAGTGCTCCCCACGAGCACGCGCCGCGACGGGAGTTGGCTGCTGTGGGCGCGGAACACGGTGCCGCTCACCATCATCACCACCATCACAGTGGTGAGCACATCCATGGGGACCACTCACACACGCACACTCACGGTGGTCACACCCACACCCACCCCGTCGCCCCCACCCTCCGCGGCACGATCCTGCTCGGATTCGCCGGGGGGCTCGTGCCCAGTCCGTCCGCCGTGGTCGTCCTCGTCGGCGCCGCCGCACTCGGCAAGGCCTGGTTCGGGCTGCTGCTCGTCGTGGCGTACGGGGCGGGTCTCGCGTCCACGCTCACCGCCGCCGGCTTCGCCGTCGTGCGGCTGGGCGCGGGGGCGGCCCGGGTGCTGGAGCGGCGCCCGGGCTGGACGGCCCACCCGATGACCGCGTTGGTGCGCCGGACCCTGCCGCTCGTGTCGGCGCTGGCCGTACTGGCGCTGGGCATGGGACTGGTGCTCAAGGGAGCCGCGTCCGTCTTCGGCTGAGAGACCCCGTCGGGCGGGGTCTCCCCGTCACCGTCGGGCTCGCCCCGGGCAGATGCACTCGGAAGGGCGAGCCCGTACGGGTCCGTCGTAGCTCGGGTCGTACGTCAGGCCGCGTTGGTGAGGACCGGCAGGTAGCCGCCGGACTGGCCGGACGCGGTGGGGTGGTACGACTCGCCGATGTCGAGCCAGTTGACGCTGTGCAGCCAGGAGCTGCCGGAGCAGATCTCGTGGCCGGAGAACGTGGTGCGGACGTCGCCGAAGACGAAGTTGTGGGCGGTGGCGCGGGCCTTGATGGCGGCGTCGATGTAGTCGGCGGCACCGTTGATCGCGGACCGCTTGGTCTCCGAGAGGCCGAGGCACGCCTGGCCGAGCAGGTAGAAGCGGGGGTAGCCGATGACGACGACCCGGGCGGACGGGGCTTTGGCGCTGATCGCGTTGTAGACGGTGTCGAGCTTGCCGGGGAGCGTGTTGGCGACGTACGCCCTGGCGGTGTCGATGCGGGACAGACAGGTGCTGTCGGAGCTGGTCACGCAGGTGGTCATGACGTCGGCGAAGCCCGCGTCGTTGCCGCCGATGGTGATGGACACCAGTGAGGTGGAGGAGTTGAGCGAGCCGAGCTGGCCCGCGAGCACGTCGTCCGTCGTGGCGCCGGAGCAGGCGTTGAACGCGAACGAGGAGGGGCTGTGGGCGGCGTTCCACAGGTACGGGTAGGCCTTCGTGCTGCGGTCGCAGCTGCCGCTGGAGCTGATGTAGCTGCCGGCGCCCACCCCGGAGGAGTAGGAGTCGCCGAGCGCCACGTAGCCGCCGGCCGCGGCTGTCGAGGAAGCCTGCGCCGAAGCGGCCCCGGTGATACCGAGGCCTGCGGCGAGGAGGAGCGAGGTCACGAATCCGGTGAGTCGGGAACGTCTCATGGAACCTCCCTTTAGCAGGATCTCTGCCTCAACCGTGGTAGCAGCTACGCGTGTTGACAGGAAGTGTCCATGCCAAAACTGTTGCGATCTCAATAAGATCGACCGGAAACATTCACCGCTCATCCATTGCCTGTGAAGGCGCCGTCCGTTGACGCACGGTCAACTCCGGGACGCCGCGAGGGCGACGGGCGGGCAGGGGGGACACCCGGAGCAAGGGAGGGAAATGCCGTGCACGGAACACACCTGTGGCGGATCATGGCGGCATGTCTGCCAACCCACACGACGCTCTGCCGATCCGGCTCCACGTCGACGACTCCGACTCGCCGTCCGACGTCGTCGACGCGCTGTTCCTCGGCCGCTTCGCGACGGGCGAGCAGCCGTACTCGCACGCAGCGAACATCGACCGGGTGCGCTCGGGCGCGACCCTGATCCCGGAGGGCGCCCGCGTCCTGCGGACGGCCCGCGACGACGACCGCAGCGCGACCCTCGCCGAGGGGGACGGCTGGACCCTGCTGGTCTCCCGCTGGAACCGGGGCGCGGACGTCACGGTCACCGCGACCAGCGCCGAACTGGCCGAGCGGATCCTCGGCCAGGCCACGGACGGCGCGGCCGACGAGCCGGAACCGCAGCCGGAGAACGTGACGATGGGGTTCTGGTACGTCTCCCCCCGGCGCGGCCCGCACCGCACCACGCGCCAGATCTCCGCGGGCACCTGGGAGGAGATCCGGCCCAACTACACGGCTCCGGTGGCCGAGGCCATGGACCGCCTGATGAAGACGACCCCGGAGGACATCGCGGGCCGGCTGCTGCTCCTCCACGGCCCGCCGGGCACCGGCAAGACCTCCGCCCTGCGCACGCTGGCCCGCTCGTGGCGGGACTGGTGCCAGGTCGACTGCGTGCTGGACCCGGAGCGGCTCTTCTCCGACGTCGGCTATCTGATGGACATCGCGATCGGCGAGGACGACGGCGCGGGCAAGGGCCGCTGGCGGCTGCTGCTGCTGGAGGACTGCGACGAGCTGATCCGCGGCGAGGCCCGGCACACGGCGGGCCAGGCCCTGTCCCGGCTGCTGAACCTCACCGACGGCCTGCTCGGCCAGGGCCGCAACGTCCTGGTCGGCGTCACCACCAACGAGGACCTGGAGCGCCTGCACCCGGCCGTGGTCCGCCCCGGCCGCTGCCTGGCCCGTATCGAGGTGGGCCCGCTGACCCGCACGGAGGCGGTGAACTGGCTCGGCACCGAGGAGGGCGTGGGCCGCGAGGGGGCGACCCTGGCCGAGCTGTACGCACTGCGCCGGGGCACCGCGCCGACCTCGGTGCCGGGTGCGCGGGAGGGTGCGGACGCGGGGCTGTACCTGTAGTGCTTTCATGAGGGTATGACCCTGCTCGTCGGCACGTCGGGGTGGCAGTACAAGGACTGGCGGGACCTCGTCTACCCGGCCGGAGTGCCCGCGCGGCTGTGGCTGGAGGAGTACACCCGGCTGTTCGCGACGGTGGAGGTCAACAACGCGTTCTACCGGCTGCCGTCGTACGACACGTTCGCCGCCTGGCGCGAGCGGGTGCCGCCGGAGTTCGTGGTCGCCGTCAAGGCCAGCCGGTACCTCACCCACATCAAGCGGCTCAAGGAGCCCGAGGAGCCGGTGCACCGCCTGATGAGCCACGCGGCGGGCCTAGGCGACCGGCTTGGCCCGGTCCTCCTCCAGCTCCCGCCCACCCTGCGCGCCGACCCACCGCTGCTGGACGCCTGCCTGGCCTGCTTCCCCCCGGGTACGCGGGTCGCGGTCGAGCCCCGCCACGACTCCTGGTGGACGCCAGGGGTACGGCAGGTGCTGGAGTCGCGGAAGGCAGCCCTGTGCTGGGCGGACGTCCTGGCCCGCCCGGTCACCCCGCTGTGGCGCACCGCCGGCTGGGGCTACGTCCGCTTCCACCAGGGCCGCGCCCGGCCCTGGCCGCGCTACGGCCGCCGCTCCCTGGAGACCTGGGTGGACCGCATCGCGACCACCTGGCCCGACGGGGACGACGTCTACGCGTACTTCAACAACGACCCCGGGGGCGCGGCGGTGCAGGACGCGGTGACGTTCGGCAGGGCGGCGAGGAGGGCGGGCCTGACGACGACGAGAACACCGGAGCCGGCGAAGCCCGGATGACGTCGGGCGGGACGACGTCCGACGGTGCCGAACCCGCCTCAGCCCTCCCCGTAAGCCGCCCGCAGGGCGTCCCGCACGGCGTCCAGCGCCTCGTCCTCCCCCAGCCCCAGCCGCCGCACACGCTCGGCGTAGGCCTGGGCGGCGGCGGCGGCCTCCCGCTGAGCGGCCGGGCCGGCGGCGGCCACGAACGTGCCGTTGCGCCCCCGCGTCTCGATCACCCCGTCGCTCTCCAGCGCACGGTACGCCTTGGCCACCGTGTTCACCGCGAGCCCCAGGGACTCGGCCAGGCCGCGCACGGTCGGCAGCCGGTACCCGACCGGGAGCGTCCCGGACCGCGCCTGCTCGGAGATCTGCGCCCGCACCTGCTCGTACGGGGGCGCGCTGTCATCGATGCGGATCTTCAGGCTCACACGGCCGATTGTCCCGCACCCGCGGGAAAATGAGAGGCAGCCCCGTCACCCCGCCCCGTACGGTGCCTGCTCATGACAGTGATCGTGCGCCCTCTCCGTCCCGGCGTGCCGTCCGACGCCGAGGGCTTCGCCCACGTCCGCCGGCTCGCCCTGCCCTACATCCTGTTCACCGCGGACTCGGTCCGGCACACGGTCGCCCATGTCCACCCCGACGCCCGGTTCCGGCCGCTGGTCGCGGAGGAGGACGGCGAGATCGTCGGCACGGCGCAGGTCCATCTGATCCACGACAGCCCCGACCCGGGCCAGGGCGCCCTCAACGTCTACGTCCGCCCGGACCGGGCCCACCGCGGCGCCGGCCGGCTGCTGGTCCGGGCCGCCGAGGAGTACCTGACGGACCTGGGCGCGAGCAGGCTGCTGACCTGGGCCCTGGACGAGCCGGCCAACCGGGCGTTCGCCGAGCGGCGCGGCTACCGGCCAAGCCGTAGCGCGCACTTCCTCCGGCTCGACCTGGCGCACGGCACCCTCCCGCCGCTCCCGGAGGTCCCGCCGGGCGTGGAGCTGCGGACGGCCGCCGACTTCGCGGACGACCCCCGGCCGCTGTTCGAACTGGACGCGGAGACGATCCGCGACGAACCGGGCGACGTCGACCACGCGTTCACGGACTACGACGCCTGGCTCGCGGAGACCTGGGACCACCCGCTGCTGAACCGGGAGCTGACCACCGCCGCCTGTGTCGACGGGCGGCCGGTCGCCTTCACCATGGCCTACACCGACGGCGGCTCACGCTACTCCTCGGCGATGACCGGCACGGCACGCGCCCACCGCGGCCGCGGCCTCGCCGCCCTCGCCAAGACCCACTCCCTGCACCGGGCCCGCGCCGCCGGCGTCACCGAGGCCTTCACGGGCAACGACACCGGCAACGATCCGATGATCGCGATCAACAAGCGGCTCGGCTACGGGATCTGCGCGACGGAGGTGCGCTATGTCCGCGAACTCGGCTGACCCGGCGGCACGGTTGGAGGTCGTCCTGGTCAAGGCGGGCCGTACGAAGATCCGTTACCCGGCGGAGCTGCTCCAGGACGACGGCGAGCGGATCGCCGTACGCGCCCCGTGGGCGGGCTCCGGGGTCCGGGACTTCGGGTTCGTGCGGTTCGAGCCCGGTGACGTGTTCACCGAGTACTACTGGCGGGACCGGTGGTACTCGGTGAAGGAGGTGCGGGCCGCGGACGGCTCGGTGAAGGGCTGGTACTGCGACGTCACGCGGCCGGCGGTCCGCTCCGGCTCCGACCTCGTCGTGGAGGACCTGGACCTGGACCTGTGGCGCTCCGCGGACGGGCGGGACGTGCGGCGCCTCGACGAGGACGAGTTCGCCGAGAGCGGGCTCGCACGGACCGACCCGGAGGCCGCGTCCGCCGCGCTGGCCGCGCTCGACACGCTGGAGGCGCTGGCGTCCCGCGCCGACGGCTTCGAGGAACTGCTGTCCTGAGCCGCCCCGCCGTCACACCGCGGCCAGGACCGCGTACCGCTCGTCGTCCACCTCCTTGCCCCACAACACCGCGTGTCCGGACAGGTGCTCCACGCGCACGTCCCGGGCGAGCGGCTCCAGCAGGGCGGTGAGCCGCGCGGCCGGGACGCCGACCGGGGTGAGGGTGCCCCAGACGCCCTCGACCAGCACGAACCGGCCTCCGGGACGGAGCAGGCCGCGCCAGTGCCGGAGCGTTGCGGCGGGGTCGGGCAGGGCCCACAGCACATGTCGTACGAGCACCACGTCGAAGCGCCGGTCCCCCACCGGCGGGGCCCCGGCGTCCCCGCACAGGATCTCCGCGGGGTGCCCGGCGAGCTTGGTCCGGGCGCGCTCGGCCATCGCCGGGGACCGGTCGACCCCGGTCACCCGGTGCCCCTGCTCGGCGGCGAGGAGTGACAGGCTGCCGGTGCCGCAGCCGAGGTCGAGGACGTCGGCGGGGGGCGCGGGCAGCCAGGCGCGGAGCCGGTCCGCCCAGGCCGCGCGGACCTCCGCGTCGCGCAGGCCGTGGTCGGGTTCGTCGTCGAAGGCGGCGGCCCGTGCATCCCAGTCCGTTTCCCGGGCAACCGCAACTCCGTACGTGTTCTCGCTCGTCATTCCCAGAGAGTGACACAGGCCACTGACAGTGCGGACGTGACAGCCGCCACTGACAACCCGACACCGATGAGGAACTCTCCCCGAAAGCGTCTACCTCCGTGACGACGCGGGACCCGGTAGGCACTGAAGGAGGCAGCAGTCATGCGCCGTGCGACCGTGCAGAAGCCCCTGAAGAGAACGGACAGCCGCCGGATCCGCGAAGAGGCGGACGAACGCCCGGCGGGCCGCCCGGAGGTCCGCAAGGACATCGCCCGGACCTGGTGGCCGGACGGCTGACGCGGTCCCGGCTCGTCCCGGTTCAGTTCAGCAGCTTGCGGTAGTGGACGCGGTCGTACGGACCGTCGACGCGACGTGCCACGACCTCGTAGCCGTATCTCGGGTAGATCTTCTGGTTCTCCCACATCATCGCGTTCGTGTAGAGCCTGATCTCGCCGAGCCCCAGTTCCCGCGCGCGGGCGTCGACGAAGTGCAGCAGCCGGCGTCCGACGCCCGTGCCGTGGACGCTCGGATGGACGGCGATGCTGTCCAGGAAGAGGTGGTCGGCGTGCGCCTCGACCACCACCAGCCCGACGACGGGCTCACCCGTGACGAAGACCCTGCCCGCGGCCACGTCGGCCGCGTGGTCGGCCCCCATGGGCCGGGGCACCACGCCGATGCGCTCGACATAGGGGTGATAGGCCGCGTCCGTCACCGCCTTCACCGCCGCCGTGTCCTCGGGTCCGGCGGCCCGGACCCGTCCCGTGTCGTTGTCATGCCGGTCGGTCATACCCGCACGCTATCCGCCCGGGCAGCTACCTGAGCCCGGCCTGAGCGCTCCCTTAAGGGCACCATAAGGATCTACTCCAGCCGCTCCCGGCAGGGGATTTCGCGGTCTTCGGGGGCTAGCTTCTGATCACCCCCGCGGGATTCAGCCCACCCCCAGGACCGTTCCGAGGAGTTCCCCATGCCGTCACGCCGCAAGGCCGCCGCCGCGACCGCGCTCGGTCTCACCGCGCTCGCGCTCCGTGCCGGCCCCGCGGCGGCGCACGGCTCCATGGGCGACCCGGTCAGTCGTGTCGCGCAGTGCTACGCGGAGGGTCCGGAGAGCCCGGAGTCGGCGGCGTGCGAGGCGGCCGTGGCGGCGGGCGGCACCCAGGCCCTGTACGACTGGAACGGCGTCCGGATCGGTGACGCGGCCGGGCGGCACCGGCGGCTGATCCGGGACGGCGAGCTGTGCAGCGCGGGCAACGCGGAGTTCAAGGGGCTCGACCTGGCCCGCGCCGACTGGCCGGCGACGCGCGTGCACGCGGGACCGTACACCTTCCGGTACCGCGTGACCGCCCCGCACAAGGGCACCTTCACCGTCTACGCCACCAAGCCCGGTTACGACCCGGCGAAGCCACTGGCCTGGTCCGAGCTGGACCTGGAGCACCCGGTGGCGACGGCGACCGACCCGGTCCCGTCCGGCGGTTTCTCCACGTTCGCGGGCACCCTGCCCGAGCGGTCCGGCCGGCACCTGCTGTACGCGGTCTGGCAACGCTCGGACAGCCCGGAGGCCTTCTACTCCTGCTCGGACGTCGACTTCGGCGGCGGCAACGGCGGTACGGCCCCCGCACCGGGCGCGCCCGCACCGAGCGCCCCCGCACCGGGCGCCTCCGCGCCCTCGGACGAGCAGATCGCGGACGGTGCCGGCGAGTCGACGGTCGAGCACCACGGGCACGGCGACGACGGCGCGAGCACCTCGGCGGAACCGTCCGCCACGGCGCCGGCCGACCGGCCGGAGGCGGCCCGGGCTTCGGCGGACCTCGCCGAGACGGGCGCGTCCGCCGGCACCTCCTCCCTCGCGGTCGGCGGCGCCGCGGCGCTGGCGGCCGGTTCCGCGGTGCTGTTCCTGTCCGTGCGGCGGCGCGCGGCGGGCGGCGGCCGGTGAGGGTTCCGGGGCCTGTCCGGCGGCTCAGGCCGGACGGGCCCCGGCGGCGTCTCAGCTGAAGGCGGAGGCGCAGGTGGTGGCGGTGGCGTGGGCGGGGTCGAGGGAGTTGGCCACCTCGTGGAAGGCGATCCGGTCGAACAGGCCGATCGCGAGGTGTTCGGAGAGGTCGAGCGGGCACAGGTCCTGGAGGTGGACGTTGCGGACGTCGGAACCGCTCAGGTACTGGGTGCGCCAGGGGGTGACCACCTCGTCGTGCTGGGTGGCGATGACCGTGTAGCGGACGCCGGGGACCGTGTCGCCGCCCGTGTTGAGCTTGGTGAGGAAGGCGGAGCCGGTGATCTGGTCGGCGAGGCCGGGGGTGGTGGCCTTGAGCAGGTCCTCGGCGCCGGGGAAGTACGGCAGCAGGTGGGCGAGGCCGTCCAGGTCGGTGCCGTGGTTGTCGGGGGCGATGCCGACGAGGGCGTTCACCTTGGCGGCTCCGCCGAGGAACTTCAGGTAGTAGCGGGGCATCATGCCGCCCTGGGAGTGGCCGACCAGGTCGGCCTTGGCGGCTCCGGTGGCGGCGAGCACCTTGTCGACGAAGGCGGACAGTTGCTCGGCCGACTCGTCGATGGGGCCGAGGCCGTGGAAGAGGGGGACGCCGGGGAGCTGGCCGTAGTCGAGGGAGTAGACGCAGTATCCGCGGCTCGTCAGGTAGGGGGCGAGACCGAGCCAGTTGTCGACCGCGTTGCCGAAGGTGCCGTGGACGAGGACGACGGGGCGGGGGTGGGCGGCCGAGGGCTTGCAGGAGTAGTCGTTCCAGCCGGAGGTGGGGGCGGCTGAGTCGGAAGCGCCGGCCGCGGCGGCCGGTACGACGGCGACGGCGGCGGTGAGGAGGAGTGCGGTGAGGGGTCTGAGCACTCTCTTCCAGGGCAGCATCGTGTGATCTCCTTGCGGCTCAAGGGAGGTGGGGGCCTAACCCTGTGATCCGGATCACGAGGATGCTGTTCATCTGTCAAGTTACGGGCGAGTAGTCGAAGTGAGAAGTTACACGTCAGTAAAAACTTCCAGTGACAGCCGGAGCCCCGGCGGACCCCTGGGACGTCATGCCGCGAGGCTGCCCGGGATCACCGCGCGCGGCCCGAACTTCGCCCGCGCGCGGTCCGCGACCTCCTCGATGCGCCGGGCCTTCTCGTCCACGGGGTCGAAAGTGAGCTGGTGGGAGGCCTGGTCGGCGGGAGTCAGGCCCTCGGCGCGCAGGGTGAGGGCGCGGACCCGGGCACGCTGGAGGCCGAGCGCCTCGTACATGCCGTAGGCCGCCCGGGTCAGGGCCGCCGAGTGCGCGGTCGGCTCCTTCAGGGTGCGGCTGCGAGTGGTGGCGGACCGGTCGGCGTAGCGCACGGTGAGGGTCAGGGTGCGGCAGACCTTCTCCACCGCGCGCAGCCGGGTGCCGATCTCCTCGGCGGCCGACAGCAGTGCCCTGCGGTGCCGGGCGGGGTCCAGCTCGTCGATGTCGAAGGCACGCTCGGTCGTCAGGGAGCGCGCCACGGCGTTCGGGACGACCCTGCCGCGGTCGATGCCGCCCGCCTTCTCGCGCAGCTCGCGGCCCGCCTTCGCGCCGATCAGCCGCTGGAGCGTGGAGAGCGGCGCGGCGGCGACCCGGCCCAGGGTGTCCAGGCCGTACTCGCCGAGGGTGCGGGCGGTCGCCGCGCCGACGCCGGGCAGCGCGGCGACGGGCTTGCCGGCGAGGAACTCGGCGACGGCGTCCTCGGGCACCGCACAGGTCACCCCGGGCCGGGCGGCACCGAGCGCCATGCGGGCCAGCATCGGGCCCGGCCCGGCCCCGATCACACAGTCGACGCCGTACCGCGCGAGGGCCCGCACCCGGATCACCGAGGCCAGCTCCACCGCGTCGCGCCCGAAGTACCGCTCGGCGCCGCGCAGATCGGCCAGCGCCCCGTCCGGCGGCAGCGCCTCCACGACCGGGGTGAACTCCTCCAGCAGCCCGAGCAGTCCCGGCAGGGCCGCCTCGTACATCGGCGGCAGCTGGAAACGTACGCAGAGAATCGTCATCCCGCACTCCCCGGACTCTGGTGCCACAACTTCCGTATCGCGGCGGGCCCTTGTGCGGCCTCCTGGCCGGCGGGCCGCAGATCGGCCCAGGGGTGCATCTCGTACCCCGTGGGCATGCGGATCGTCCGGTCCGCCATCGGGTCGCGGGCCGCGGAGCCGGCCGGCGCGGGCAGCCCCTCGGAACCGGCGAGCCGGGCCCGGAGCGGACCGCCGTCGCCCCCGGCCGGGGAGCCGTCCGTGCCGGACGGTCCGGCCAGCCGGGCCGCGACCCCGTCGAGTCCCTCCGCGTCCCGCACCTCCACCAGGTCGGCGAGGTTCCAGGCGGCGGAGCCGACCACGCTCAGGCTGCGCGGACCGCGCCGCTGCACCACGCCGCGCACCAGCAGCAGCCAGGAGTGGAAGACGGTGTGGGCGCAGGCGTCGTGCGAGTCGTCGAAGAACGCCAGGTCGACCAGGCCCGTGCCGTCGTCCAGGGTGGAGAAGATGACCCGCTTGCCGGAGCGGATCGGCGGGGTCTGGGTGGCCGCCTTGGCGCCCGCGACCAGCACGGTCTCGCCGTGCCGGGCCTCGCGCAGCCGGCGCGCGGAGACCACGCCCAGCTCCGTGAGGAACTCCCGGTGGTCGTCCATCAGATTGCGCGAGGCGTCCATGGACAGCACACCCAGCTCGGCGCTGAGCCGCTCCGCCGAGGTCAGGTCCGGCAGCCCGGCCGGCGCGGTCTTCCGCCCGCCCGCCAGCGGGAGCTGGCCTCCGCCGCCGCCCCGGGCACCCCGGTGCAGCTCGGTCAGGTGCAGTTGCAGATCCCGCCGGTTGGCGCCGAAGGCGTCCAGCGCGCCCACCCGCGCGAGTCGCTGGGCCAGCGGCCGGCTCGGCCGGGCCCGCTCCCAGAAGTCCACCAGCGAGGAGTACGGCTGCCCGTCCGCGATCCGCCGCGCCTCGGCCTCGCTGATGCCGTGGACGTCGGAGAGGGCGAGCCGCAGCCCCCACACCGCCGGCGATTCAGACACCAGTTCGATCCTGTGTGCGACCCCGGAGACGTTCACGTCCAACGGCAGGACCGGCACCCCGCGCCGCCGGGCGTCCGCCAGCAGCAGCCGCTTCGGGTACATCCCGGGATCGTGCGTGAGCAGCCCGGCGTAGAAGGCGGCCGGGTGGTGCGCCTTCAGCCACGCCGACTGGTAGGTGGGTACGGCGAAGGCGACGGCGTGCGCCTTGCAGAAGCCGTACGACCCGAAGGCCTCCACGATCTCCCAGGTCCGCCGGATCGTCTCCGCGTCGTACCCCCTGGCCGCCGCCTGCTGGGCGAACCACACCCGGATCCGCCCCTGCGACTCCGGCTCGGACAGTCCGCGCCGCACCCGGTCGGCCTCGCCCCGCCCGCAGCCGGTCATGACCGCCAGGATGTCGATGACCTGCTCGTGGAAGACGACGACCCCGTACGTCCCCTTCAGCGGCTCCTCCAGGTCCGGGTGCGGATAGCGCACCGGCGCCCGCCCGTGCCGCGCCTCGATGAACGGCCGCACCATGTCGGCGGCGACGGGACCGGGCCGGAACAGCGAGATGTCCACGACCAGGTCGTGGAAGGTGCTCGGCTGGAGCCGCCCCACCAGGTCCCGCTGGCCGGGCGACTCGATCTGGAAACAGCCCAGCGTCTCGGTGGACCGGATCAGCCGGTACGTCTCCGGGTCCCCCGGCTCCACCGCGTCCAGGTCGATCCGCTCCCCGCTCGCCCGCTCCACCTCGGCGACCGCGTGCGCCATCGCCGACTGCATCCGCACGCCCAGCACATCCAGCTTGAGCAGCCCGAGGTCCTCCACGTCCTCCTTGTCGAACTGCGACATGGGCAGCCCCTCGCCACTCGTCGGCACCACCGGCGTACGGGCGAGCAGGGAGGCGTCCGACAGCAGCACCCCGCACGGGTGCATGGCGACCCCGCGCGGCAGGGCGTCGAGCGCCTCGACCAGGTCCCAGAACCCGCCGTACTTCTCCCCGTCCCGCCGAAGCTCCCCCGCGAGCCGCTTCAGCTCGGGCAGTTCCTCCAGCGCCGCACGGGCGTCGCGCGCCCGGATGTGCGGGAAGGACTTGGCGATCCGGTCGGTCTCGGCCGGGTCCATGGACAGCGCGGCGCCCACGTCCCGGATCGCGTGCCGGACCCGGTAGGTCTCCGGCATCGAGACGGTGGCGACCCGTTCACCGCCGAACCGGCCGATGATCGCCCGGTAGACCTCCAGCCGCCGGGCGGACTCCACGTCGATGTCGATGTCGGGCAGCACGACGCGTTCCCTGGACAGGAAGCGCTCCATCAGCAGCCCGTGCTCGACGGGGTCGGCGTGCGCGATCCCGAGCAGGTGGTTGACGAGCGACCCGGCACCGGAGCCGCGGGCGGCCACCCGGATCCCCATCTCCCGTACGTCGTCCACGACCTGGGCGACCGTCAGGAAGTAGGAGGCGAAGCCGTGGTGGGCGATGATGTCCAGCTCGTCGTGCATCCGCTCCCAGTACGCGCGCCGTCCGCCGTACCCGAGCCGCAGCATGCCCGCCGCCGCCCGCGAGGCGAGCGCCCGCTGCGCGGTGCGCCGCCCGGCGCCGACGAGGTGCGCCTCGGGGAAGTGCACGCCCCCCATGCCCAGATCGCCCTCGGGGTCGACCCGGCACTCGGCGGCCGTGGCCCCGGTCTGCTCCAGCAGCCGCCGGGCAGTGTCCCGCCGGTACCCGGCCGCCTCCACGATCCGCTCGGCCACGTCCAGCATGGCCGGCGCGTCCTTCAGCCAGGCCTCGCCGGAGTCCAGCTCGCCCCGGGGGTCGATCGGCACCAGGCGCCGCGCGGCGTCCAGCACGTCGGCGACCGGACCCTGCCCGGGGTCGGCGTACCGGACCGCGTTGCTGAGCACCGGCCGCACCCCCTGCTCGGCGGCGAACCCGACGGTACGGGCCGCCAGCCGCAGGGACCCTTCCCCCGTGCCCGTCCGCCCGTGCCAGACGGCCTCCAGCCGCAGCGCGTCGCCGTAGGCCTCGCGCCACGGGACCAGGAGTGCCGCCGCCCGGTCGGGCCGCCCGGCGGCGAGCGCCCGCCCCACGTCCGACCCCGGACCGAGCAGCACCACCAGGCCCGCGCCCCGGTGCGCGGCCCAGGGAAGCAGCGGGGTCCCCTCCCCCGCGTGCGCCTCCGTGACGAGCCGGCACAGCTCGGCCCAGCCCCGGGCGCCGTCCCGGGCGAGGAAGGTCACCCGGGGGGCCGACTCGTCCACGAAGGCGCCCCCGCGCACCGGCGTCCGCCGCCGGTCACGCCGTACGGCCTCCCGCGCCTCCACCGCCAGGTCCACCCCGAACAGCGGGCGGACGCCCACCCCGGCACACGCCTTGGCGAAGCGCACGGTACCGGCGAGGGTGTCGCGGTCGGTCAGGGCGAGGGCGTCCATGCCCCGTTCCGAGGCACGCTCCGCCAGCCGCTCCGGGTGGGAGGCCCCGTACCTCAGGGAGAACCCGGAGACGGTGTGGAGATGCGCGAAGCCCGGCACACCCACCTCCCGCACTCGTGATCCCCGAACAGCTCTCGAACATCAGTTCCCAAATCCACCTCCACCATACCCCCATTCCCGAACATGTGTACGACAGCCGTCCACCCGTCCCCCACCTGCGCAAACGTGCCACCGACGCCCTCCTCGGACCCCCGGCCGGCGCCCATGGCGAAGCCCCCGCACACCGGGGTGTGCGGGGGCCGGACCGCCGGAGAGGGGGGTTGCTCAGTAGACGTGCACCCCGTAGGCGCTCAGCGCCTCGGTGACCGGCTGGAAGAAGGTCGTACCGCCGGAGGTGCAGTCGCCGCTGCCGCCCGAGGTCAGACCGTAGGCCGTCGTGCCGCCGTACAGCGGGCCGCCGGAGTCGCCGGGCTCGGCGCAGACGGTGGTCTGGATCAGGCCGGAGACGACGTCGCCGCCGCCGTAGTTGACCGTGGCGTTGAGCGCGGTGACCCGGCCGCTGTGCGTACCGGTGGTCGACCCGCGGCGGTAGACGGTCGTGCCCACGGAGGGCGTGGCCGCGCTGGTGATGTCCTGGCTGCCCACGGCACCCGACTTGGTCACCGAGCCATTGGTGTAGCGCACGATGCCGTAGTCGTTGCCGGGGAAGCTGGAGCCGGCCGTGGTGCCAAGCGTGGTGGAGTGGGACGAGTTCGACCACCAGGTGCCCGCGCCGTCGGTGCAGTGTCCGGCGGTCAGGAAGTAGTAGTTGCCGCTGGAGTCCTGGACGTTGAAGCCCAGCGAGCAGCGCCAGCTGTTGGCGTAGATGGCGTCGCCGCCGGAGATCAGCTTGTTGAACTTGCCCGGCGTGCGCTTGACGACGAGGGCGTCAGCGGTGGCGCCGGCCTGCTTCCTGATCTTGGCGATCTCGGCCTGGGACACCGTGCTGTCGACGGTGACGACGACGCGGTGGGTCGTGCCGTCCACCGCCCAGGCGGTACCGGGGATGTCGGCCTTCAGGACGGAGTCACTCGCCTTGGCGAGCTGGGTGGCGCTGAACGTGTGGGCATCACTGGCGTTCGCGGTGGGGGCGGCGAACGCGGCTGCGGCCAGGAAGCCGGTGGCCACGGCGGTCAGCCGGGTCCGTCTCGCCGTGCCGGCGCGGGGAGTGGTGCGCTTGATCCTCACGTTTCGTTCCCTCCAAGGGAAGTCGGGGGCCCGCGTGGGGTCGGGGCCCGTGAGGCGCAGCCAGGGGCCGACCGGAATACACATGCGCATGCCCCTGACAAGCGCTGGGGGGAGTATTCGGCCGAACGGCCGGTCGGCACAAGGGTGCCTTTCGGCCGTCGACCCGTCACCGGAAGGGAAACTGAGGCTAACTCAGGCGACGCTCCCCCGCCTCGACCGCCACCTCCAGCGTGTTGCCGGGCGCCGGGAAGGGGCAGATGAAGTGGTCCGCGAAGGCGCAGGGAGGGAGTTGGGCGCGGTTGAAATCGACGGTCGTGCGCCCCTCGGCGTCCGGGGCCGGCGGGAAGAGGAAGCGGAACCGGAAGCTCGTGTCACCGCTGGTGGCGTCGGCGAACACCGCCCACAGCCGCCCGTCCCCCTGCTGCGCGACCTTCAGGGTCCGCTCCTGTCCGGCCAGGGTGAAGGCGAGTTCCCCGGCGAGGTCGAACCCGCGCTCGCGGCCGTCGGCGTTGGCCAGCCGGACGGTGCGCGTGCCGTCGTACGGCGTGAACCGGCCCGGCACCGACCAGCGGGGGTCGTAGGGGCCGGCCTCGATGCCGCGGAAGGCCTGCCGGGCGGCGGAGCCGGGGTCGTAGACCCGCACTCCCCAGACCCCCTCGCGCACCAGCACCACCAGCCGCTTCCCGCCCAGCGCCACCCGCGCCCCGGCCTCCGGACCGCGGTCGGCGGACAGCCGTACCTCACCCGCGAAGGGCCGGCCGTCCACGGTCAGGCCGTCGGCCCCGGTGGCCGTCAGCACGACCCCGTCCTCGTCCGCCACCCAGTTCCCGGGAATGTCCGGAAGTCGCCCCTCCGGATAGTCCTCGACCCAGTGCGTCGCGGTCAGCGCGAGCGGCCCGTAGGGGTCCGCGACCCCCTCCACGCGCTGCTCGTGCCACTGCTTCCAGGCGTCGGACGCGTCCGTCGTCATGTCGTCGGTTCCTCTCCCCTGCGTTCCCGCAGGACTCTGTGTCCTCATGGAACTCCGCGCTCCCGGCCCCTGTGTCCTCACAGGACCTTCGCCAGAAAGCCCCGGGTCCGTTCCTCGCGCGGAGCGCCCAGCACCTGCTGAGGCGGCCCCTGCTCCACGATCCGTCCGTCGGCCATGAACACCACCGTGTCGGCGACCTCCCGGGCGAACGCGATCTCGTGCGTGACGACGATCATCGTCGTGCCCTGCGCCGCCAGGTCCCGGATGACGTCCAGGACCTCCCCGACCAGCTCGGGGTCGAGCGCGGACGTCGGCTCGTCGAACAGCAGCAGCTTCGGCTCCAGGGCGAGCGCCCGCGCGATGGCCACCCGCTGCTGCTGGCCACCGGACAGCTGCCGCGGGTAGGCGCCGGCCTTGTCCCCGAGTCCCACCCGTTCCAGCAGCCGGTGCGCGCGCTCCTCCACCGTCTTCCGGGGCCGCTTCAGCGCGGACACCGGCGCCTCGACGATGTTCTCCAGGACGGTGAGGTGCGGGAAGAGACCGAAGTTCTGGAAGACGAAGCCGATCCGGGTCCGCTGCCGGAGCACCTCGCGCTCGGGCAGCTCGCGCAGCTTGTCCCCCGCCCGCCGGTACCCCACCAGCGCGCCGTCCACGCTGATCTCGCCCCGGTCCGCCTTCTCCAGGTGGTTGATGGTGCGCAGCAGCGTGGACTTGCCGGAGCCGGACGGTCCGAACACCACGGTGACCTCGCCGGCGCGCACCTGGAGGTCGATGCCCCTGAGCACGTCGAGCGGACCGAAGCTCTTGTGCACCGACCGGATGTCGACCATGACACTCATCGCACGAGTTCCTTCGTCAGGGAGCCGCTCAGAAAGGCCAGCACCGCCCGTGCGGTCGCGTCGTTCTGGCGGAAGGCGGGACCGCCGGTGCGGGGGCGGGTGAACGCCCCGGCGGTACGGGTTTCGGTGTGCGGGCCGAGCGCGAACCGACGGGGGTGCGGGCGTCCGGCGCGGTCGAGGATCCGGCCGTCGCCGGGGTCGACCCGGAGCAGTCCGTCGGGGGTCTCGGCGGCCCCGTCGGCGTACAGCCCGCGCAGCAGGCTGTCGCGGGCGCGTCCCACGGTGGGCGCGGGCAGCCGGGCCTCCACCAGCGCCCGGGCCTCGACGGAGAAGCCCGGCACGGTGGGCCCGGCGGCACGGAACACGCCGTCCTCGGCGGTGACGGTCATGCCGGCCCCGACGAACCGGAGCAGTCCGGCCCGGGACAGCGCGAGCATCTGCCGCAGCCGGGGCCCGGGCGGCCCGGAGGCCAGACAGCTGAAGAAGCCGTGCCACCAGGGCCCGGTGTTCCCGAGCCGCACCAGCTGCCCGTAGACGGAGAGCAGCCCGAGGAAGACGCCCAGGTCCTGGCTGCGGGCGGGGTCGTGGCGGCGTGCGAGGTCGGCCTCGACGTAGCTCCTGAGCCCTTCCTGGAAGTCGTCGTGCGTGGCGTACCGCACCCCGTCCAGCGGGTGGTCGAGCGCGGCGAGGTCGAGCCGGTCGGCCGGGTCGGGCACGGCGGCGGCGATCAGCGCCCGGGTCTCGGCGGGGTCGTCCGCCGCCGCGTACTTCTCCTCGAAGTCGGCCCAGGCCATCGCCGTACGCCCGGGGTGGGCGGTGAACAGCCGGTGGTAGTGGGCGAAGCCCAGCTCCTTCTCGACCAGCGGCCAGACATCGCGCCGGAAGTCGAAGCCTCCCGGCCGGGCCAGCAGCGCCTCCACGTCCGCGGGGCCGAGGAAGCGGGGCAGCGGGGGCCGGTCGCCGGTCCAGTCGTAGCCGATCTTCGAGTGGTACGGCACTCCGCGCCGCGAACCGACGTACAGCACCGGTTCCCGCCCCGAGGGGACGTACACCTCCCCGTCGGGGCCTGCCTCGTAGCGCCCGCCGCGTCCCTCGGTGAGCAGCACCATCAGGTCGACGAAGGCCAGCCCGAAGCCGCGGACGAGGACGGGCTCGCCGGGCTCCAGCGAGGACAGGTCGCTGTCGGCGGTGAAGGCGGGCGGCAGGTGCACCAGGCCGTGTCTTCGGGCGTACGCGGCCAACGCGGCTTGCTCGGCGTCGAGTTCGGTCTCCTGGTGACCGAGGGCGAGGATCACCAGGTCGGCCGCGAGCGGGCGCGGGCGGCCCTCCAGCCAGACCTGCTGACGGCCCTCGCGCGGTCCGCCGACCCGCAGGGCGCGGTGCGGATGGTGGTGGACGGTGACGTTCGGGGGGAGGCCGGCGCAGGCCTGGTCGTACACCCAGCGCAGGTACCGGCCCTGGAGCCGCCGGTCGGGGAAGGTACGGCCGTCCAGCCCGGCCCACTCGTGCAGGGTGGGGCCCTCCCGCACCGGGCCGGCCATGGCCACCGTGTCGTCGGTGAACATGGTGACGTCCTCGGCCTGCGAGTTCATCCACAGCAGTGGCGACTGCGCCTGGCGCCAGATGCGTCCGCCGCCCGGCGGGTGGGGGTCGACCAGATGGATGTCGAGGCCCGGACCGGCGTACAGCTCGGGTGCGTTGGCGGCCAGGCGTTCGAGGATGCCGGTCCCCCGCGGCCCGGCTCCGACGATCACCAGCTGCTGCCTCATCGGACGGCCCCCGTGCCGCGCGCGTAGTGATTCTCCGCGTAGTACTGGCCGATGCCGAGCAGCGAGGTGACCACGGCGTACCAGAGGGTGGCGACCATCAGCAGCGGGATCACCTGGTAGGTGCGGTGGTAGACCAACTGGGCGGAGAACAGGAGGTCGTTGACGGCGATGACGCTGACGATCGAGGTGCCCTTGAGGGTGCCGATCAGCATGTTGCCGGCGGGCGGCACGATGGTGCGCATCGCCTGCGGCAGCACGATCCGCCACCAGCGCCGCCAGGGGCTCAGGCCGAGCGCCTGGGCGGCCTCGACCTGGGCGCGGTCGACGGAGAGGATGCCACCGCGGACGACCTCGGCGGCGTAGGCGGCCTCGTGCAGGGTGAGGCCGACGATCGCGACGGCGACCGGGCTGAGCAGGTCGACGGTCTTCACGCCGAGCACCTGCGGGTACAGCGCCCCGATGTTGAACCACAGCAGGAGCTGCACCAGGATCGGTATGGACCGGAACAGCCACACGTACCCCCACCCGACCGCGCGCAGCACGGGGTTGGCGGACAGCCGGAACGCGGCGAGCAGGGTGCCGAGGGCGAAGCCGAGGACCATCACCACGGCGGTCAGCCACAGGGTGAGCCACAGCCCGCGCAGGATGGAGTCCGAGGTGAAGTAGTCGGCGACGACGTCCCACTGGAACGCCTTGTTGCGCAGGACGGAGTTGACGGCGAGGCCGAGCAGGGCGAGGACGACGGCGGCCGCCGCCCACTGGCCGTACCGGCGCTGGGGGACGATCCGCGGGGCGTCCGCGGGCTGGGGGGTCCCCGATGCGGCGGGGACTGTGGCGAGGGTGTCGGATGACATGCGAAGGCTCCGTGACGCGGTGGTCGAACGGGTGGTGCCTTCACACGGACGCGCTCGGTGGCGCGCCACGGCCGAGCCCCTCAGCAGGGCCGTGCACCGAGAGTACGGGGGCGCTTCCGCCGGCTGTCAAGGCTGTCCGGACTGTGAGCCGTACGTCTCACGTCAGTTGACGCGGAACCGGATGCCTGTTCCACTTGGCCCATGCATCCACAGCAGTGGCTGGTCACCCGCTCCCACATCGACTTCGGTCGCGTGTGGTCCTCGTCCTGTTGAGCTGACCCCCTGCGCAGGCCTGCCCTCCGGGCGGCCGCATTCGCGTTCTCCCGCTTCTCCTTCGGCTGCTCACGCCGCCTTTCCCCGCCTTCACACGCGCACCCCTCCCCTCGCGCTCTGCACGCCTTCCGCTGCCAGGAGACCGCTACCCGATGCGTACGCACCTTTTGATACCTTTTGTCGCCATTACTTCGGCCACTCTGCTCCTCACCGCCTGCGGTTCCGGTGACACGGGCACCGCCTCGGTGGCGGCCGAGTCCGCGCAAGTACCCACCACGGACGTCGTCTCCGCCGTGCGGAAGGACGACGCCGTCGCGAAGCTGCTGCCCGCCGGCACCACCCGCCTCACCGTCGCGGTGAGCGTCGGCGGCACCCCGCCCGGCACCACCTACCTCTCCGACGGCAAGACCCTGACCGGCCAGGACGTCGACTTCACCAAGGCGGTCGCCCGGGTGCTCGGTGTCCGGCTGAAGGTGGAGCGGGCCGGCTTCGAGGCGATCCTGCCCGCCCTGGACAGCGGCAAGTACGACGTCGGGGCGAGCAACTTCGGCGTCACGGACGAGCGGCGGAAGACGATCGACTTCGTCACCTACATCAACGACGGCCAGGGCTTCGCCACCCGCGAGGACAGCAGGCTAGGGAAGATCACCGACCTGAAGCAGCTGTGCGGTCTGAACGTCGCGACCGGCGCCGGCACGACGTTCGAGGCCACGCTGGAGGAGAACAGACACCTGTGCGCCGACGCCGGCAAGAAGGCGTACCAGGTGCAGACGTACGCCGAGCAGAGCGCGATCTGGTCCTCGCTGCAACAGGGCCGCAGCGACGTCGTGATGTCCACGATCAACGGCCTGCGCTATGCCGTCGCCCACCAGCAGGGCCTGAAGTTCCTCAACGAGTACCACCGGCTCGACGTCGGTTTCGCCTTCAGGAAGGGCACGAAACTGGCGCCGGCCTTCCAGGCGGCGGTGAACGAACTGCTGTCCGACGGCACCTACGACCGGATTCTGAAGAAGTGGGGTACCACGGGTTCGGCGATCGAACGGTCGCGGATCAGCCCGCCGGAACCGAAGAACTGAAGTCAGCAGCCGTCGCAGGGGCAGCAGCAGTCGCAGCCGTCGCAGCCACCGGGGCAGGAACAGTCGCACCACTGGCAGCAGCCGTTGCGCTTCTTGCGGGACCATGGGCCCTCGTACTCTTCCGCGCAGCACATCCGGCAACTGCAGAACAGCGCGAAGAACATCCCGCAGCCCGCCCGGAAACCGCGCCGGCCCTTGGCGGCGGGCTCGGGCGGCGGCCCGAAACCGCCCCCGCCGAACCCGCCGCCGCCCCCGCCGTAGCCCCCGGTCCCGCCGGGAAAACCGCCGCCGGCATACGGATTGCCCGCGGCGGGCACACCCGCGCCCTGCGGCCCGCCCCCGTACGGTCCCTGCGCGTGCCCGCCCCCGTACGGCCCCTGCGGCGCCCCACCGCCGTACGGTCCGTGCCGGTGGGCCGCGCACACCGGTGCCGTGCCGAAGGCGCGGTCCACCGAGCGGCGCAGCTCGTGGACGAGGAGGAGGTGGACGAGCCCGCCGTCGCGGAACTCGGCCTCCTGCAGGGCCAGCCGGATGCCGTGCAGGGCGTCGTCGGCGAGCCGGCGGGCCTCGGTGAGCGGCGTGCCGGTGGCGGTGAGGGGGTTCCAGGCACCCGACAGGGCGTCAGCCCGCCGGTCCTCCACGGCGTCCAGCAGATGCGCGAGCCGGCCGAAGAGCCGGCCCGCCTCCGCCAGGGGTGCCGCGTTGCCGGGCCGTCCGGCCAGCACCGCGGTGTGCGCGAAGGCCGCCGCGGTCGCGGTCTCGGTCGGCTCGGTGACCGTGAGGACCGGGGTGCCGGGCCCGGCCAGGGTCTCGACGCCGAGCTGCCGGTCGACGGCGTCGACCAGGACGCCGGTGTCGAACCCGACCGCGGCCCCGCCGTACTCCCCCGCCCGGCCCCAGCCCGCGGCGACCCGGCGCGCGGCGGCGGCGACCGGCCTGCGGGCCAGCAGCCCGTCACGGTCGGCGACATGGTCGCGCACCTTCGCGGCGGCGAGCACCAGGGAGACGGCGGCGGCGAGCCGCGCGCCCTCGCCCTGGGCGACGGACGCCGTCCGCATGCCACGCAGCGCACACGGCCCTGCGGTGCGACGCCCGCTGCTCACCGGACCGGTCTGAGCCTCTGTCAGAACTGATATGAGAAGACCGTCATAGTTCGTCACGACCCGCGCGAACTGACCGTGGTCGCGGCGCAGGGCGAGACAGAGCCCGCACAAGTGCGCCATCCACTCGGCCTTGAGACTCTCCCCGAGCCGGTGAGAGCAGGGCCTGACGATCCCGAACACGACATCCCCCGTACTGTGATACGACGTTGGCGTTCACCCGTACGCACCGTGCATCACCCGTCCGCCGCAGACAATCATATTTCACTCTCAGTCAGCACCCGTATGAGTCGCGGCCCTTGGGGCACAAGGACTCTCGACGGATCGGCTGTGCACCAGTACCGTCACAAACCCCCCGCGCGGCGTCTGTCCACTTGGCGAGGCGTCCGCATCATGGATGACCATAGGGATGCGGAAAGCAAGAGAGACCGCTGTGAGAGGAGGCGTCCATGGGATCGGTACGCAAGGCGAGTGCGTGGCTCGGCCTCGTCGACGACAACGATGACGAGCGCTACTACGACGACGACTACTCCGAGGGCACCGAGTCCGGGCACGCCTGGGTCACCGACCCGCGGGTGAAGGTGGCCACGGACACGGCCGAGGAGAAGGGCCGCCGGATCGGCACGGTCACCCCGGACAGCTTCCGGGACGCCCGCGCCATCGGCGAACTGTTCCGGGACGGCGTCCCGGTCATCATGAACCTCACCAACATGGAGCCCGGCGACGCCAAGCGGGTCGTGGACTTCGCCGCGGGGCTCATCTTCGGTCTGCGCGGCTCGATCGACCGGGTCTCCAACCGTGTGTTCCTGCTCACCCCGGCCGACACGGAGATCATCAGCGGCGAGGCGTCCGCCCACCGCTCGGACGGCTTCTTCAACCAGAGCTGAGGCAGGGCCGCCGCACCGGCCCCGCCTCCCGCCCGGCTCACCGGAAGGCGTCGAGCCCGGTGAGCGCCTTGCCCAGCACGAGCTGGTGCATCTCGACGGTGCCCTCGTAGGTGAGCACCGATTCCAGGTTGGTCGCGTGCCGCATCACCGGGTATTCCAGGGAGATCCCGTTGGCACCGAGGATCGTCCGCGCCGTACGGCAGATCTCGATGGCCTCGCGGACGTTGTTGAGCTTGCCGAAGCTGACCTGCTCGGGGCGCAGCCGGCCGGCGTCCATCCGCCGCCCCAGATGGTGGGCGAGCAGGATCCCCTTGTGCAGTTCCACCGCCATGTCGGCGAGCTTGGCCTGGGTGAGCTGGAAGCCGCCGATGGGCCGCCCGAACTGCTCCCGTGACTTCGCGTAGTCGAGGGCCGCCTCGAAGCTGCTGCGCGCGGCGCCCATCGCGCCCCAGACGATGCCGTACCGGGCGTGCGAGAGGCAGGCGAGCGGTCCGCGCAGCCCGGTGACCTCCGGCAGCACGGCCGTGGCGGGCAGGCGTACGTCGTCCAGGACGAGTTCGCTGGTGACGGAGGCCCGCAGGGACCACTTGTGCTTGATCTCCGGCGCGGAGAACCCGGGGCTGTCGGCGGGGACGACGAAACCGCGGATGCCCTCCTCGGTCTGCGCCCAGACGACGGCCACCCCGGCGACCGAGCCGTTGGTGATCCACATCTTGCGGCCGTTCAGCACCCAGTCGTCACCGTCGCGCTTGGCGTGGGTGCGCATGGAGGCCGGGTCGGAACCGTGGTCGGGTTCGGTCAGCCCGAAGCAGCCGATCACCTCGCCGGCCGCCATGCGCGGCAGCCACTGCTGCTTCTGCTCCTCGCTGCCGAACCGGTGGACGGCGTACATCGCGAGGGAGCCCTGCACGGAGACCAGCGAGCGGATGCCCGAGTCGGCCGCCTCCAGCTCAAGGCAGGCCAGACCGTACTGCACCGCGCTCGCGCCCGCGCAGCCGTACCCGGTGAGGGACATGCCGAGCGCGCCGATCGACCCCAGTTCGCGGGCGAGCTCCCGGATCCCGGGCAGCTCGCCCTTCTCGTACCAGTCGGCGACGTACGGCAGCACGCGGTCGGCCGCCCAGGCGCGGACGGTGTCCCGGACGGCCCGGTCCTCCGGCTCCAGCAGGTCGTCGATCCCCAGCGGGTCGGCGGCATCGAACGGGGGCAGCTTCGCGGACGCGGACATGGAACACCCTCCGGACACGGGACATCGGCAAAACTAGCAGCGCTAGTTACGGCTCTCGGGCCGACGTTACGGTGCAGTGTCCCGCACGTCCAGAGGAGGTCAGGCGCTGACCCGCGGCTTCCGGGCCCCCGCCTCCGCCTCCCGCGGCGTCGGCACCCCGACCTCGGCCCGCTCCTCGTCACCGGCCGGCTCCTCACCGGCCCGCCCCGCGGCGCCGGTCTGTTCGTCGGTGCCGGTCTGCGCCTCGGTGCCGGTCTGCTCCTCGGTGCCGGAGTGCGCCTCACCGCACTGCATGACCCGCGGCAGCCGCAGTGCCATCACCGCGCCCAGCAGCAACAGACCCGCGCTCACCAGCAGGGTCAGGTGCAGCCCGTGCACGAAGGAGTCCCGCGCCGCCCGGCGCAGCGCGGCCCCGGCGGTGCCGCCGAGCCGGCCGGCGACCTCGTAGGCCTCGCCGAGCGAGTGGCCCGCCGCGTCCGACGCGCGCCGCGGCACGCCCGGCACCGCGCGCAGCCCCGGTGTGTAGGCCGCGTTCATCACGCTGCCCAGCAGCGCGATGCCGATGCCGGCGCCGAGCTGGTACGAGGTCTCGCCGATGGCCGCCGCGCCGCCGGACTGGTCGGCCGGGGCCTCGCTGAGCATCGACTCGTACGCCCCGAAGAGCGTGGTCTCCAGGCCGAAGCCGAGCAGCACGAAACCGGCCAGCAGCAGCGCCGGGTCGTCGGTGCCGCCCATCGCCGTCAGCGTCAGCACCGCCGCGGCCGTCAGACAGAAGCCGAAGCTCACCATCCGGCGCGGCCCGAAGCGGCGCAGCATGCGCGCGCCCGCGAGGCCCGCCGCCATGGCCGCCACGGTCAGCGGCAGCAGCCGGAGACCGGTCTGGAGCGGGGACAGCCCGAGGACCAGCTGGAGGTACTGGGCGGCGATCAGCTCCAGGCCGACCAGCGCGAGCATGGCCAGCACGATGCAGCCCACCGAGGTGCTGAACGCGGGCCGCCGGAACATCCGCAGGTCCACCAGTGGGTGCGGGAGCCGGCGCTGGCGCCGTACGAAGAGGAAGAGGAGGGCGCCGCCGATCAGCAGCGGCAGCAGGGTGAAGGGGCTCGCCGCCTCCTCCCCGCCGCCGAGCCGCTTCACACCGAGGACCACGCCGAAGAGCCCGACCGCCGCCATCAGCGCGCCGGTCACGTCCCAGGGGCCGTCGCCCCCGCCCCGGGACTCGGGCAGCAGGGCCCGGCCCACGGGGAGGCTGACCAGCATCAGCGGGATGTTGACCAGGAAGACCGCACCCCACCAGAAGTGCTCCAGCAGGAAGCCGCCCAGCAGTGGTCCGACGGCCGCGCCGACCGCGGCGACCGCGCTCCAGATGCCGATGGCGAGGGCGCGCTCGCGCCGGTCGGGGAAGACCTGGCGCAGGAGCGACAGGGTGGCGGGCATGATCATCGCGCCGCCGACGCCGAGCAGCGCGCGGGCCAGGATGAGCGTCTCGGCGGTCTGCGCGAAGGCGGCCACGGCGGAGGCGACGCCGAAGAGGCCGTAGCCGAGCAGCAGCACGCGTCTGCGGCCGACCCGGTCGCCGAGGGTGCCGAAGAGGATCAGCAGCGAGGCGCAGACCAGCGGATAGACGTCGACGATCCAGAGCAGCTCGATGGCGCCGGGCCGGAGGTCCTCGGTGACGGCGGGGACCGCCACGTGCAGCACGGTCGCGTCGAGCGCGACGAGCAGCAGGCTGACGCAGAGGACGACGAGGACGACCCAGCGGTTGGCACCGGCCCCGGGCGTCCGACGGCGCGGCCGTACGGCAGCCGTGGTCGTCCCGGACATGTACGTACCTCCCAGATGATCCCTCGCGTGGGGCGGACCGACGGGGTGGGGACTCCCTGTCGTACGGCCGGAGAGGAGCGGTGTCTCCGGCCCGCGCGAACCCTCGCGGGTGACTCGCCAGCGTACGCGAGTTCACCGCGGGGGCACGTGGCGGACCTCTCACACGCACCACGGAACCCATGTGGCGTACGCCACGTGATCACCTCTTGACCGGGCCCCGGCGACGGGTCCGGTGAGGCGAGCGGTCGATAATCGAGCCCGTGACCGATCTTGACACGCGCGTGGCCCGGCCCCACGCCCCTCTGCTGCGCCGGGCGGCCCCGGCCCTCCTGGGCTATGCCGCGGTCCGCGCCCTGGGGCTGCTGGTGCTGGTGGTGTGGAGCGCCGCGCGCGGCAAGAGCGCGTACACCTTGCTGACCGCCCGCTGGGACTCGCTGTGGTACACGCGGGTCGCCGAGCTGGGCTACGGCTACCAGGTGCGGCTGCCGAACGGGGACGTCCACTCCAACCTGGCGTTCTTCCCGCTGCTGCCGTGGCTGGAGCGGCTGGGACACGCGGTCGCCCCGCTGTCGTACGCGGACGCCGGGTTCGTGGTGAGCCTGCTGGCCTCGCTCGCCGCGGCGGCGGGGATCTTCGCGGTCGCGGACCGGGTGTACGGGCCCCGGGTCGGGGTCTGTGCCGTGCTGCTGTGGGCGGTGCTGCCGGTCGGGGTGGTGCAGTCGATGGCGTACAGCGAGTCACTGTTCACGGCGCTGGCGGCCTGGTCGCTGTACGCGGTGCTGACCGGGCGGTGGCTGAGCGCGGGCGCGCTGGCGGCGCTGGCGGGGCTGACCCGGCCGGTGGGGGTGGCGGTGGTCGCCGCGGTGTGGACGGCGGCCGTGGTCTCGTTCGGGCGAGAGCGCGGCACGCGGCACACGCCGGGCGCGCACCACGACGAACACACCCCCGACGCACGCTCCGCTCCCCACGGCCCCGCCCCCGGCGCCCACGCTGACACGCACGCCCCCTCGTCCGGCGCGCACCCCCACTCCCGTACGCCCGCGCCCGGCGCACTCGTCTCCCCGCGGGCTCCCGTGCCTGCCCCCGGCGCGTCGGTCATCCCGCGCGCCCCCCTCTGGCGGCGCGCGCTGGGCATGCTGATCGCCCCGCTCGGTGCCGCCGGTTACGTCCTCTGGGTCGGCCACCGCACCGGGACGGGCCCGCTCGGCTATCTGGACGTCCAGGCCGGATGGCGCAACGGCTTCGACGGCGGCTACGCCTTCGCCCGCTTCGTGGGCGACAAGTTCACGTCATTTCCGTCCGCCCTCGCGGGCCTGGGCCTGGGCATCGGGGTCGCCCTGCTGATCTGGCTGTACGTCACCGGCGTCCGCGGGCGCCAGCCGGTCGCCCTGCTGGTGTACACGGGCGTCGTGCTCGCGCTCGCCCTGTGCGCCTCCAGCTACTTCGGCTCCAAGCCGCGGCTGCTGATGCCGGCCTTCCCGGTGCTGCTGCCGCTCGCCGGTGCCCTGGCCCGGCTGCGCGTCCCCCGATCGGCCCTGGTCCTCGCCGGGTTGGCGGTGGCGGCGGCGGTCTACGGAGCCTTCTGGCTGAACGGCTCCGGTCCGCCATGATCGGCCGACCCGCACGATGACGCCCCGGAAAATTCCGCACCAGGGCCGGGTTAACGCATTGATAAGCGCGATATAAACAACACCCGGAACGATCAAAGGAATTGGCCCGAACGGTCTCACCGGATTGCGGAATCCTCTGAATTCGGGCCGCCCTTGAGAGGTTTCCCACATCACATCGTCATCACAAAGCCCCTGTTTCGACCGGGAACACCGCTCACTCGCTGTAACGTCGATTGGGTGCGTACCGAACGAAACCTCACCCGGCGTCTGGACCGGGTGTTCGCCAGACTGGACCGTGAGCCGGAACGACCGGCCCACATCGACGTGCCGAGGATGAGCCGGCACCGGGTCGTTCTGTTCTCCGCGACCCTGGCTTTCTACCTGGCGATCGTGTGGGCCGTGGTGACGACCTCGTGGCTGGTCCGGCTGGACTGGCAGGTCATGTTCTTCCGGCCGTACCAGCAGTGGCCCGAGATCCACGCGTTCCTCGACTACTACGTGGTGCTCGGCCAGCGCGGCCCCACCGCCGTGATGGTCGCGGCCTGGCTCGGCTGGCGCTCCTGGCGGCAGCACACCCTGCGTCCGCTGCTCACCCTGGCCACCTCGCTGCTGCTGCTGAACATCACGGTCGGCGCCGCCAAGCTCGGCATGGGGCGGCTCGGACCGCACTACGCCACCGTGATCGGCTCGAACGAGATGGGCCTGGGCGGCGATATATTCCCCAGCGGCCACACCGCCAACGCGGTGGTGACCTGGGGAATCCTGGCGTATCTGGCCTCCACCCCGAGAGCGCGCCGCTGGCTGTCGGCCCTCTCCGCGGTCACCTCGCTCGGTGTCGGCCTCACCACCGTCTACCTCGGTACGCACTGGCTGAGCGACGTGCTGCTGGGCTGGGCCGCGGGCCTGCTGATCCTGCTCGCCCTGCCCTGGTTCGAGCCGCTGATCGCCAGGGCCGAGCTCGTCCTCTTCGACCTGCGCGACCGCTGGCGCGCGCGTCGCGGCCGGCCCGCGACCGAGCCGGCCGTCCCGGCCACCCCGGTCGTGCTCACCGCGCGCAGCGCGCCGGCCGAACCGGCGGTGGCGGCCCGTGAGCCGGTCTCCCCGACCCGGAGTTCCCGGGGTCTGGCGCACCTGGCGCCCGGACCGCACACGACCCGTTCGGAGCGCACCCCGGTCACCCCGGCGGGCAGCCGCCGCCCGCCGCACGCCGACCGGCTCCCGCACACCGAACGGCTCCCGCGCGGCACCTCCCAGCCGGCCCGCCCCCTGACCGGCGGCTGACGGCGGCACAGGACAAGGGGGTCCCGGTACGCACCACCACCCCCGCGCACGACGGAAGGCCCCGCTCCCACAAGAGGAGCGGGGCCTTCCGTCGTCCACGCGCCCGGACCGCGCCGGCGGTCAGCCTTTCCAGCAGCGGGACACCCTGCCGTCCCGCACCTCGAAGTTCAGCCGCCCGGCCCGGTACTCCATGGTGATGATCGCGCCCGGCGGCAGCGACCGTACCGTCGACCAGCCGCGCTCCCGAGCGAGCCGCTCGGCGTGCACGGCGTCGAGGCCGACGTACCCGTCCGGACTGTCCTGGGGCTCCGCTGGCGGAGTGGGAATCGGTGCCATGCGGCCACGCTAGTCCCGCAGGTCCGGGGAGGAGAAGCGCCCGCCCCCGTCACACTTCTGTCACAGCCTGCGGAGCCGCGTTTTACTCGGACTCCGTCACACGTACGGGGGTTTCCGTTCGGCCCGCCAGGGTAATCGAACAGAATTCACGCGTGCCGGGAAGCCGCACGGAATTGCGCGGCGGAAAGTGCCGCAGCGGGGATCGGGGCGGCCCCCGGGACGCGATTCCCGCACAATCCTCCGGTACGCCACGGCAGCTGACGCCACATAGGAATTTCACGGATTCAGCACACAACCACCGGACGCCCGCCGCCGGAGCGCACGCCCGGCGGACATCAGGAGGCGGGGGCGGCGGCGGGCGCGGCGCGACCGGGGCGGCCGGGTGGTGCGGACCGGCTCACCACCGCCGACCACAGCGAGATCGGCCGTCTCCGGCTGATCACGGCGTTCGGTTTCCTCACGTCCGGGACGCTGACGGCCGCCGCCCGCGTCGGGGCGGCGGCCGTCGGCCGCGGTGGTGCCGGGCTCAGAGCGCGAGACGCTGGCCGGGCACGATCAGGTTCGGGTCGTCGCCGATGACGGCCTTGTTGGCGGCGTAGATCCGCTGCCAGGTGGTCCCGTGCCGGGCGGCGATGATGCTCAGGGTGTCGCCCTCGCGGACGGTGTAGTCACCGCGGGAGGTGCCGCGGGACGTGGGGGCCGCGGTGCGTTCCGGCGTCGTCGCCGGGGCGGGCTCGACCGGCGCGGACTTCGCCGGGGCGGACCTCGTCGTCGCGCCGCCGCCGGAGGCCGCCTGTCCGGAGGAGCCGGTGCGGGCCGCGGCCGGAGCGGCTCCGGAGGCTCCGGCCCGGGCCGAACAGACCGGCCAGGCGCCCCAGCCCTGGGCCTGCTGGACCTTGGTGGCGACGGCGATCTGTGCGCTTCTGGAGGCCTGGTCGGCCGTCGGGGCGTAGGCGGAGCCGCCGTACGCGCGCCAGGTCGAGGCGGAGAACTGGAGTCCGCCGTAGTAGCCGTTGCCGGTGTTGATCTGCCAGTTGCCGCCGCTCTCGCACTGGGCGATGCGGTCCCACACTCCGTTGTCCGCCGCGGCGGCGTTGCCGGTCGCGGCCAGCAGTCCCAGCGGGGCCAGCAGGGCGGCTCCGGCGAGTGCGGCCGTCGTACGGCCCTTGCGGGGTCCGTCGGGACGGGTGCTCGCGGGACGGGCGGTGTCGCGGGTGGTATCGGCACAGTCGGACATGTGGTTCCCTCTCCACGAACCCGGGGTCCCCCAAGGCGGAGCGCGTCTCGCCGCGTAGGACCGCGGTTCCTCGCGCCCGCCCCGTCCACCGTGACCGGAGTCGGCGATGCGGCTCTGCCTGTGCCGGCCGGCGGACGTACCCGAGCGGTGCTCGTTGCACACGGCGGAGGAATGTAGGGAGGGGGAGCGGCCCGGATCAACCAACTCACCGTCCTGCCAGGCCAGTTGCGCGTTACCGGCGGTATCGGCGATTTCAGGACACCCACTACATACGCTGATTTCCTGATTTGTCAGTCACTTGTCAACGTGATCTGTGACCCACTTCACCCCTTCAAGTTCCTTGACTGCGCGCGACGTTGACGGTGTGCGACCAAATCCTCACCCAAGGTGACCGGATGTGGTGGCCGATGAGAACCGGTCGGCACCGGGGCGTGACTCCCACCACAGGACGCCCGTTGTCTTCTTCATGAGCCCGGAACCCCGGGGCTCATCGGCCGGGAGCCACCCGGCCGACCCCAGCACCGCATCCCGAGGGAGCCACCCGTGCCGCGCATGCTCGACGTCAGCGACGCCGTACGCGCCGAGATCGGCGACGAAGAAGCCGACCGGCTGCTCGCCGGAGAGAACGCCCCGGGCAGTTACGACTGCACGTCCTGTCGCACCCCGGGCGACTCCGAGCAGGAGCGCACCAGCACCGTTCTGTTCGTCGGCGACGAGACCGCCGTCCTCGCCTTCGCCCACGCCAGCTGTCTGCCCTCGCAGGTCGTCCAGGTGACGGAGGAGCAGTTGCAGGGCGCCGTCCGGTCCATCGGCGGTGCCGGCGGCGACCTGCCCCAGGGCGAGCCGCAGAAGGCCGTGCCCGAGCAGGCGGTGCTCGGAGTGACCAGCGGACTCGTCCTGCTCGACAACGAGTTGCACCCCGCGCTCGTCGTCGAGCCGACCTCGCCGATCGTCCGTCCGGGCACCACCGGGACCGGCGACGACTTCCTGCCGCTTCTCATCGAGCAGGGCTTCATGCCGGTGACCGAGCTGGCGTCCGTCCCGCCGGTGCTGCACGGCTGGTCCGTCCTGCTGGCCGTGGGCCAGCTGCACGCGGTGCTGCAGCCGTCCGCCGCCGGGGGCCAGCCGGTGGCCTGGTGGCAGGCGCACCAGCCGCTCCAGGTGACGGACAGCTGGCGGGCCGCGGCCAACAAGCACCAGCAGGTGCTGCTGTTCGCGGCACCGGTGGGGTCCATCGGGCGTCAGCCGCGGGAGGACCTGCTGCGGGACGCGCTGGACAAGGCCGCGGCGGGCGGCAAGCTGGTCGCCGCGGCGCTTCCCCTCGCCGGCACCTGAGCCCCGGTGAGCCCGCCGACCGCATCTCTTTGGAGGTCCGGTCGTTTGGACATACGTGCACGCATACGACACTTCTCCCCGCCGGTCCTTCTCGTCCGTGCCGTCCGCCCGGACGGCGCACGAGCCGTCCGGCGGGCCGTCGGCCACGCCGATCTACGACGCGCTCTACGCGGAGTGGGTCAAGACCTTCCGCACCCTGCCGGGTGACCGCAGCGGCGAGGAGGACCTGGGGTTCAGCGCGTTCGGGGACCTCCCGGACGGCTCGGGCACGTACGGCGGCCACCGGCCGGGGTCGTTCAGCAGCTCGTACAGCGCCTACAGCGCGGGGGCCTACAGCGCCCGGCAGCAGTCGCAGTGGCAGCGCGTCGGCACCATCGCGGCCGCCCTGCCGCCGGGACCGCGCCGCGGCGCGTGACCCACGAACGCCTCAGGGCGGCCCTGGAGCTCCAGGGCCGCCCTGAGGTGTCGTACCGCCGTTACTTCTTCTTCGCGCCGCGCTTCTCGCGCACCCGCACGGAGATGTGGATCGGGGTGCCCTCGAAGCCGAACTCCTCGCGCAGCCTGCGCTCGATGAAGCGCCGGTAGCCGGCCTCGATGAAGCCGGAGGCGAACAGCACGAACCGCGGGGGCTTGGTGCCGGCCTGGGTGCCGAACAGGATGCGCGGCTGCTTGCCGCCCCGGATGGGGTGCGGGTGGGCCGAGACCAGCTCGCCGAGGAAGGCGTTCAGGCGGCCGGTGGGGACACGCGTCTCCCAGCCCGCCAGCGCCGTCTCGATCGCCGGGACCAGCTTCTCCATGTGCCGGCCGGTGCGCGCCGAGACGTTGACCCGGGGCGCCCAGGCGACCTGGCCCAGCTCGGTCTCGATCTCCCGCTCCAGGTAGTAGCGGCGCTCCTCGTCGAGGGTGTCCCACTTGTTGAAGGCGATGACCATCGCGCGGCCCGCCTCGACCGCCATGCTGATGATCCGCTGGTCCTGCACGGAGATGGACTCGGCGGCGTCGATCAGGACGACGGCGACCTCGGCCTTCTCCACCGCGGCGGCGGTACGCAGGGACGCGTAGTAGTCGGCGCCCTGCTGGAGGTGGACCCGCTTGCGGATACCGGCGGTGTCCACGAACTTCCAGGTCTTGCCGCCGAGTTCGATCATCTCGTCGACCGGGTCGCGGGTGGTGCCCGCCAGCTCGTTGACGACGACGCGCTCCTCGCCGGCCACCTTGTTCAGCAGCGAGGACTTGCCGACGTTCGGGCGGCCGATGAGGGCGATACGGCGGGGGCCGCCGATCGCGGTGCCGAAGGACTGCTCGGGGGCGTCCGGCAGGACCTCCAGGACGGCGTCGAGCATGTCACCGGTGCCGCGGCCGTGCAGGGCCGAGACCGGGTGCGGCTCGCCGAGGCCCAGGTTCCACAGGTAGGCCGCGTCGGCCTCGCCGCTCGGGCCGTCGACCTTGTTGGCGCACAGGACGACGGGCTTGCCGGCCTTGCGCAGCAGCCGGACCACCGCCTCGTCGGTGTCGGTGGCGCCGACCTTGGCGTCGACCACGAAGACGACCGCGTCGGCGGCCTCGATCGCGTACTCGGCCTGCGCGGCCACGGAGGCGTCGATGCCGAGGACGTCCTGCTCCCAGCCGCCGGTGTCGACGACCTTGAAGCGGCGGCCGGCCCACTCGGCCTCGTAGGTGACGCGGTCGCGGGTGACGCCCGGCCGGTCCTCCACGACCGCCTCACGGCGGCCGATCATCCGGTTCACTAGGGTCGACTTGCCGACATTGGGGCGGCCGACGACGGCGAGCACGGGCAGCGGACCGTGGCCCGCCGCCTCGATGGCGCCCTCGACGTCCTCGACGTCGAAGCCCTCTTCCGCGGCGAGCTCCATGAACTCCGCGTACTCGGCGTCGCCGAGAGCCCCGTGCTCGTACTCGTGCTCAGCCGAGTCGCCGGGCTGGATGTCGTCGTTCATGAAGTCCGTACCTCGTCGTTCATTCGTGGTGATCGGTGGAAAAGCCCCGCATGGACTGATCCACTACTCAAGTGTCGCCTAGCGCCCGGTCAGGCGCCTGGCGTTTTCCAGGTGGCGGGTGAGCTGCTTCCGGATGCGCTCGGTCGCCTCGTCCAGCGCCCTGCGCGTACGCCGCCCGGAACCGTCGCCCGCCTCGAACGGGTCTCCGAAGACGACGTCGACGCGGGAGCGCAGCGGCGGCAGCGCCTTGGTCAGCCGTCCGGGCCGCTCGGTGCTTCCCAGGACGGCCACGGGGACGATCGGCGCCCCGCCGCGGACCGCGAAGTAGGCGAGCCCGGCGCGCAGCGAGGCGAAGTCGCCCTCGCCCCGGGTGCCCTCCGGGAAGATGCCCAGCACTCCCCCGGCCGCCAGCACGCCGAGGGCCTCGGTGATCGCGGCGCGGTCGGCCGTGGTGCGGTCCACCTTCAGCTGGCCGATGCCGGTCAGGAAGGCGCCCAGCGGGCCGACGAAGGCTTCCTTCTTGATCAGGAAGTGCGTGGGCCGGGGCGCCACGCCCATGACCATCGGGCCGTCGATGTTGTGGGAGTGGTTCACGGCGAGGATCACCGGGCCGGTGGCCGGCACCTTCCAGGCGCCGAGCACGCGCGGCCGCCACAGGCCGTACATCAGGCCGACGCCGATGCGCCGCCCGACCTCGGCCCCCCGCTCCGATGCGACCGGCGTACGGCTCACTTCCCGGCCCGCTTCTCCTCGACCAGGGTGACGACGCACTCGATGACCTGGGCGAGGGTGAGCTCGGTGGTGTCCACCTCGACCGCGTCGTCCGCCTTGGCGAGCGGCGAGGTCTTGCGGCTGGAGTCGGCCGCGTCCCGCTTGATCAGGGCCTCGCGGGTGGCGTGGACGTCGGCGCCCTTCAGCTCACCGCTGCGGCGGGCCGCACGGGCCTCCGGGGAGGCGGTGAGGAAGATCTTCAGGTCGGCGTCCGGGAGGACGGTCGTACCGATGTCGCGGCCCTCGACCACGATGCCGTGTTCGGCGGCGGCGGCCAGCGAGCGCTGCAGCTCGGTGATCCGGGCGCGCACCTCGGGCACCGCGCTGACCGCGCTGACCTTGGAGGTGACCTCCTGGGTGCGGATCGGGCCGGCGACGTCGACGCCGTCGACCGTGATGGCCGGGGCGGCCGGGTCGGTGCCGGAGACGATCTCCGGCTTTCCGGCGACCGCGGCGATGGCGGTCGGGTCCTCCAGGTCGATGCCGTTGGTCACCATCCACCAGGTGATGGCCCGGTACTGGGCACCGGTGTCCAGGTAGCTCAGGCCGAGCTGCGCGGCCACGGCCTTCGACGTGCTCGACTTGCCCGTGCCGGAGGGACCGTCGATCGCGACGATCACGGGCTTGGCGGTCGGGGCGGCGCCGTTTTCCACGGGAGGGCACCTTCCTGGTGAAGGGTGGTGAGCGGGGTCCGGGGCGCGAGGGCGCCCCGGACAAGGTTACTGGCTCGCGGGAGCCGCCCTCGCCGGGTGTTACTGGCGCAGGGCCCAGCCCCGCTCGCGCAGTGCCTCCCTCAGGGCCGCGGTGGCCTTCGGTTCGACCATGAGCTGTACCAGACCGGCCTGCTGCCCGGTCGCGTGCTCGATCCGGACGTCCTCGATGTTGACGCCGGCCCGGCCCGCGTCCGCGAAGATGCGGGCCAGCTGGCCGGGCTGGTCGTCGATGAGGACGACGACGGTCTCGTACACGCGCGGGGCGCTGCCGTGCTTGCCGGGTACCCGCACCTGGCCGGCGTTCCCGCGGCGCAGCACGTCCTCGATGCCGGCGGTGCCCTCGGTCCGCTGGTCCTCGTCGGAGGACTGCAGGGCGCGCAGCGCGCGGACCGTCTCGTCCAGGTCGGAGGCGACGTCGGAGAGCAGGTCGGCGACCGGGCCGGGGTTCGCGGACAGGATGTCGATCCACATGCGGGGGTCGGAGGCGGCGATCCGGGTCACGTCCCGGATGCCCTGCCCGCACAGCCGTACGGCGGCCTCCTCGGCGTGCTCCAGGCGCGCGGCGACCAGGCTGGACACCAGGTGGGGCATGTGGGAGACGAGGGCCACGGCGCGGTCGTGGGCGTCGGCGTCCATGACCACCGGGACGGCCCGGCAGTGCGAGACCAGCTCCAGGGCGAGGTTGAGCACCTCGGTGTCGGTGTCCCGGGTGGGGGTGAGCACCCAGGGGCGGCCCTCGAAGAGGTCGCCGGTGGCGGCCAGCGGGCCGGACTTCTCCCGGCCGGACATGGGGTGGGTGCCGAGGTACGCGGTCAGGTCCAGGCCGAGTGCCTCCAGCTCGCGGCGGGGGCCGCCCTTGACGCTGGCGACGTCCAGGTAGCCGCGGGCCACGCCCCGGCGCATCGCGTCGGCGAGCACCCGGGCCACATGGGCGGGCGGGGCGGCGACGACGGCCAGGTCGACCGGGCCCTGGGGGGCCTCGTCGGTGCCGGCGCCGAGCGCGGCGGCCGTGCGGGCCTGCTCGGGGTCGTGGTCGGCGAGGTGGACGGTGACGCCGCGCTGGGCGAGGGCCAGGGCGGCGGAGGTGCCGATGAGGCCGGTCCCGATGACGAGTGCGGTTCTCACTGGGCGATGTCCTTGCGCAGGGCCGCGGCGGCGCCGAGGTAGACGTGGTTGATGTCGGCGCGGGGCCTGTCGGACTCGATGTGCGCGAGGATCCGGACGACCCGGGGCATGGCGCCCTCGATGTCCAGCTCCTGTGCGCAGATGAGGGGGACGTCCACGATGCCGAGCTTGCGGGCCGCGGCGGCGGGGAAGTCGCTGTGCAGGTCGGGCGTGGCCGTGAACCAGATGCTGATCAGGTCGTCGGCGGTCAGCCCGTTCCGCTCCAGGACGGCGGTGAGCAGGGCCCCCACCTGCTCCTCCATGTGTCCGGCCTCGTCCCGCTCCAGTTGGACGGCCCCCCGGACCGCTCGTACCGCCACGGCGCTGCTCCTCGCTGACGTGCGTGTTCCGTTCTTGGTCCGTCCAGCCTAGTCAGCCCGCGCGGGAGGGGCGTGCGCCGCCCGCTCGCTGAGACGATGCGGATGTCCCGGTATCCACCGTTATTCACTTCGGTATCAACGAATGTGCACTTCTGTACGGAGGTCTGACATGCCCCAGCCAGCGACACGGCGAACAGTCCTCGCCACCGGCGCCGGTGCGCTCGCCCTGGGATGCGTGGGGTGCGGCGGCAAGGACGGCGGCGAGGCCGCGTCGGCGGCGACGGACGCCTCCTCGGCGCCCCCCGCCGCCGAGGAGACGTCCCCCGTCGCGGAGGCGGCATCCCCCGCCGGGAGGGCGCTGGCGCGGACCGGCGACATCCCGGAGGGCGGCGGCAAGGTGTTCAAAGAGGAGAAGGTGGTGGTCACCCAGCCGGAGAAGGGAAAGTTCAAGGCCTTCTCGGCGGTCTGCACCCACCAGGGCTGCACGGTGAACGAGGTGGCGGACGGCACCATCGACTGCCCCTGCCACGGCAGCAGGTTCCGGATCGCCGACGGTTCGGTGGCCCACGGCCCCGCGACCAGGCCGCTGGAGAAGCGGTCGGTCACGGTGGACGGAAACTCGATCCACGTGGACTGAGGGGACCGCGTACGCTCCGGGGATGCAGCCGCAGGACCTGGTACGCCACCACACGATCTACGCCTGTGTCATGGGCTCCCGCGCCTTCGGTCTGGCGACGGACGCCAGCGACACCGACCGGCGTGGGGTGTTCCTCGCCCCGACCCCGCTGTTCTGGCGGTTCGAGAAGCCGCCGACGCATGTGGAGGGGCCGGGCGAGGAGCGGTTCTCCTGGGAGCTGGAACGCTTCTGCGAACTGGCGCTGCGCGGCAACCCGAACATCCTGGAGTGCCTGCACTCGCCGCTGGTGGAGCACGTGGACGACACCGGCCGCGAGCTGCTGTCCCTGCGCGGCGCCTTCCTGTCCCGGCAGGCGTACGGCACCTTCACGCGGTACGCCCTCGGCCAGCGCAGGAAGCTAGACGCCGACGTCCGCGCGACGGGCGCCCCGCGCTGGAAGCACGCGATGCACCTGCTGCGCCTGCTGATGAGCGCGCGGGACCTGCTGCGCACCGGCGAGCTGGTGATCGACGTCGGTGAGCGGCGCGAGCCCCTGCTGGCGGTGAAGCGCGGCGAGGTGCCGTGGGCCGAGGTCGAGGCGTGGATGGTCCGGCTGGCGGCCGAGGCCGAGGAGGCCCTGCGGGGCAGCCCGTTGCCGCCGGAGCCGGACCACGCGCGCGTGGCCGGCTTCCTGCACCGGGTGCGCCGGGCCTCAGCCCGCCAGGCGGAGCCGGACCACGAGGTCGTGCAGGGCGTCGTGGGCGCCGGCGGTGTCGGGCAGGGCTGAGCCGGCCTGCGCCTCGTCGAGCACGTCGTGCAGCCGCTCCACGTCGGCCTCGACGCGCTCGCGGTCGACGTCGGCCGCGCCGTGCTCCCTCTCCTGCTTGGCGGCTATCAGCTCGGGCAGGTATCCGGGCCCGCCGACCTCCTCCAGCAGGGTGGGCAGATGGGCCCGTACCTCGCCGCTGCGCATGAGGTGGATGCCGGTGAGCAGCACGCGGAAGGTGTAGAGCAGCGGCTTGAGTTCGCCGGTCTTCTCGAACAGCCGCCACTGGGTCACCGCGAACCCGCGGTAGTGGTGGGCGTGGTGGGTGGTGAGGACGCCGGGGGCCAGGGCTGCCAGCTCCCGGTGGGCGTCGGTGGTGTGCACGACCAGCGGCGAGAGGAGCTGTTCCAGCACATAGCCGTTGCGGCGGAGCATCAGCCGTACGAACTTGCGCAGGTCGTGGGTGACGAGGTCCAGCTCGACGCCGTACCGGACCCAGGTCCGCGAGCGGGTCTCCTCCGGCTCGCCCAGTCCGAGGAGGTCGGCGGCGGGGAGCAGGTGGACGCCGCGCAGGTCCACGTCGGAGTCCTGCGAGGGGAAGCCGTACAGGTGGGCGCCGGAGACGGTGGCGAACAGCAGCGGGTCGGGCTGTTCCGCGACCACCGGGGTCAGGTCGATGTCGAGGTCGTCGATCATGGACTAAGCGTCCCAGAGCGCTCCGAGGGCCGACAGGTCCCCCCGGTACTCGATCCGGCCGGTCCAGTCGGTGGGCCAGGCGTCCGCGCCCAGCCAGGCGCCCGCGAAGGCGCCGGTGAGGCAGGCGATGGAGTCGGAGTCGCCGGCGGTGCAGGCGGCCCGGCGCAGGGCGGTCACGGGCTCGCCGGGGAAGAGCAGGAAGCACAGCAGCCCGGTGGCGAGGGCCTCCTCGGCGATCCAGCCCTCGCCGGTGGCCAGGCACGGGTCGGTCTCCGGGGAGGCGGTCCGTACGGCCTCCTGGAGCCGGCCGAGGATCTCCAGGCACTCGTCCCAGCCGCGCGCGATGAACTGCTCGGGGCCGGGGTCCTGGGACCGGGTCCACAGGTCGCCGAGCCAGGTGTGGTGGTAGCGGGTGCGGTTGTCCAGGGCGTACGAGCGCAGCTGCCCGATCAGTCCGGCGGGGTCGGTGCCCCGGGCGAGCAGGTGGACGGCGTGGGCGGTGAGGTCGGAGGCGGCCAGCGCGGTGGGGTGGCCGTGGGTGAGCGCGGACTGGAACTGGGCGGCGCCGGCCCGCTGTTCCCCGCTCAGGCCCGGCGCGAGTCCGATCGGGGCGACCCGCATGTTGGCACCGCAGCCCTTGGAGCCGATCTGGCTGGCGTCCTGCCACGCGCGGCCCTCCGCCGTGAGCAGCTCGCAGGCCCGCAGACACGTGTTGCCCGGGGCGCGGTTGTTCTCCGGTGACCGGTACCAGTCCACGAACTCCTCGCGCAGGGGCCCCTCCAGCCACTTCGGAGCGAGATCTCCGCGTTCCATGGCCGTGCGCAGGGCCCGGCCGAGGGCGAGGGTCATCTGGGTGTCGTCGGAGACACGCGCGCGCTCCGACAGCTCCAGCTTCCGCCAGGGCCCGAACATCGACTCGATCAACGGCACGGTCTTGAACTCGGTCGGGTAACCGAGGGCGTCCCCCAGGGCGAGGCCGAGAAGGGCTCCGGTCGCCGGCTGCTTGGGCATATGCACATCCCCCTTTATCGTCACCATGACAATAAAGGGGGACGGTGATCACGGCAAGGCGCTTTAGAGGTCGACTTCCTTCATCAGCATGCCGACCTCGGTGTTCGACAGGCGGCGCAGCCAGCCCGACTTCTGGTCGCCCAGCGTGATCGGGCCGAAGGAGGTGCGCACCAGCTTCTCGACCGGGAAGCCCGCCTCCGCCAGCATGCGGCGCACGATGTGCTTGCGGCCCTCGTGCAGGGTCACCTCGACCAGGTAGTTCTTGCCGGTCTGCTCGACCACCCGGAAGTGGTCCGCGCGCGCGTAGCCGTCCTCCAGCTGGATGCCGTCCTTCAGACGCTTGCCCAGGTCGCGCGGGATCGGCCCGACGATCGCGGCGAGATAGGTCTTCTTCACGCCGTACTTCGGGTGGGTGAGGCGGTGCGCCAGCTCGCCGTGGTTGGTGAGCAGGATGACGCCCTCGGTCTCGGTGTCCAGCCGCCCGACGTGGAAGAGCCGGGTCTCGCGGTTGGTGACGTAGTCACCGAGGCACTGCCGGCCCTCCGGGTCCTCCATGGTGGAGACGACACCGGCGGGCTTGTTCAGCGAGAAGAACTGGTACGACTGGGTCGCGACCGTCAGGCCGTCGACCTTGACCTCGTCACTCTCCGGGTCGACCCGCTTGCCCTGCTCGGTGACGATCTCGCCGTTCACCTCGACCCGGGCCTGGTCGATCAGCTCCTCGCAGGCCCGCCGGGAGCCGTAGCCCGCGCGCGCGAGGACCTTCTGCAGCCGCTCGCCCTCCTGCTCGGCGCCGGGGAAGGTCTTGGGCAGCCTGACGTCCTTCTTGCCCGCGTACCGCTCCCGGTTGCGCTCCTCGACCCGGGTCTCGTACTCCCGGGAGCGCGCCGGGGCCGTACGACCGTCCTGCTGGGGCCGCTTCGGGCCGCCCTTGGCGCCGCCGCGGGCCGCCCCGCCGCGTCCGGCCTTGGGGCCGTCCTTGGTGGCCCCGGGGCCCACGTCGTAGCGGCGCTCCTCGGGGCGGGGCTTGCGGGGCCGGCCCTGCCCCTGCTTCTGGTCCCTGTCGTTGCCGGCACCGCGGTAGTTACCGCGCCCGCCGCTCTTGCCGCTGCCGCTGCTTCGCATCAAGGTTTCCGTCTTAGTCGTCTGCGTCCTGACCGCCGGGCGCGTCGGGCGCGTCCGGGTCGAACGACGGGACCCCCTCCTGGGTCTCGGCCTCGATCGCCTCCGCCTCGGGGAGGAAGGGCGCGAGTTCCGGAAGCTCGTCCAGGCCGCGCAGGCCCATCCGCTCCAGGAAGTGGTTCGTCGTCCTGTACAGGATCGCACCTGTTTCGGGTTCCGTGCCCGCCTCCTGGACCAGACCGCGCTGCAGGAGGGTGCGCATGACCCCGTCACAGTTCACCCCGCGCACGGCGGAGACGCGGCTGCGGCTGACCGGCTGGCGGTAGGCGACGACCGCGAGGGTCTCCAGCGCGGCCTGGGTGAGCCGGGCGGTCTGGCCGTCCAGGACCAGCCGCTCGACGGCCGGCGCGTAGGCGGCGCGGGTGTAGAAGCGCCAGCCGCCGGCGACGAACCGCAGCTCGAAGCCGCGGCCCTGCACGGTGTACTCGTCGGCCAGCTCGCGCAGCGCGTCCGCGATCTGCCGCTCGGGCCGTTCCAGGATCCTCGCCAGGTGCTCCTCGGTCGCGGGCTCGTCCACGACCATGAGCATCGCCTCCAGGGCGGGCTTGAGGTCGAGGCCGGCGGTCTCGCTCATGCCTTCTTTCCCTCCTTGGCCTTCTCCTCCTCGGGCGCCTGGGGCGGCCGGTCGAACTCGTCCGTGACCCTCGGCGTCCCGTCCCCGTCCCCACCGGTCCAGCGCACCAGCAGCTCGCCGAGGGCGGTCTCCTGGTCCAGGGCGACGGCCTTCTCCCGGTACAGCTCCAGCAGCGCGAGGAACCTCGCCACGACGGTGAGGGTGTCGTCGGTGTCCTCCACCAGCGCCCGGAAGCTGGCCTCGCCCAGCCGTCGCAGCCGCGCGACCACGATGCCGGCCTGCTCCTGCACGCTGACCAGCGGGGCGTGGATGTGCTCGACGTAGACCTGCGGCTCGGGCCGCGGCTGCATCGCCTTGACCGCGAGCTGGGCGAATCCCTCGGGGCCGATGCTGATGACGACCTCGGGCAGCAGCTCGGCGTGCTCGGGTTCGAGGCCGACGGTACGGGGGTACCGCCGGGCCTCCTCGTCGAGCCGCTCGTTGAAGATGTCGGCGATCTGTTTGTACGCGCGGTACTGGAGCAGCCGCGCGAACAGCAGGTCCCGGGCCTCCAGCAGCGCCAGGTCGGCCTCGTCCTCCACCTCGGCGGCGGGCAGCAGCCGGGCGGCCTTGAGGTCGAGCAGCGTGGCGGCCACGACGAGGAACTCCGTCGTCTGGTCCAGGTCCCAGTCGGGCCCCATGGCCCGGATGTGCGCCATGAACTCGTCGGTGACCTTCGACAGGGCGACCTCGGTGACGTCCAGCTTGTGCTTGGAGATCAGCTGGAGGAGCAGGTCGAAGGGGCCCTCGAAGTTCGAGAGACGCACCTTGAAGACACCGTCGGAAACGGGCTCCGGCTGCTTCGGCCCGGGTTCGGCGGGCCCGGGCTCGGCGGGCACCGGCGAAATGGGCTCGGGCTCGGCGGGCTCCGGTTCGGTCGGCTCCGGCTCGATCGGCTCCGGCTCAGTGGGCTCGGGCCCGGTCGGCTCCGGCCCGGCCGGCTCCGGCCCAATGGGCTCGGGCTCGGCGGGCTCCGGCCCGGTGGGGGCCGGCTCCGGCTCCGGCAGCTCCGGTGCGGGGGCCTCGGCGGGTACGGCGGCCGGCTCGTCCGGCGCGGCGCCCGGCCCTCGCCCCAGCGCACGCCGACGGCCGGCGGATGCGCCGGGGGCAGGGGCTCCGTTCGAGGTCATAGCCCCCGCAGGCTACCGTTACCGCCCGCGCAGCCGTCGTACGAGGATGCTCGCGTCCCCGCGGGACTCCAGGTCGGCCAGGACCACGGCCACCGCCTCGCGGACGATCCGCCCGCGGTCCACCGCGAGCCCGTGCTCGCCGCGGAGCACCAGGCGCGCGTGCTCCAGGTCCATCAGCTCCTCGGCGGAGACGTAGACGGTGATCTTCTCGTCGTGCCGCTCGCGCCCGCTGGGCCGCCGCGCCGCCGCCCGGCCGCGCTTGCGCGGCTGCGCGGAGGCAGAACCTTCCTGCGCCGCCTGCCGCCGGGCCGGCCGGGTGCGGGACTCGCCGGCCTCGGCCGGATCGGCCTCCGCGGCCGCGTGCTCCGCGCCCTCTCCGTCCCCGCTCCGGACGGGCACCGACTGCGGTGCGTCCTCGGCGGCGGCCACCTCGTCGCTCTCCCCCGCGGGAGCCGGCACCCGGGCCTCACCGTTGGCCGCGCGGCGGGGCGTGGACGGCTGGAGCGCCGTCCCCCCGGTCGTGCGGAACAGTTCGTCGGCCCCGGGCAGACTCACTCGGCGTGACACCGGGCGAGCACCTCCCTGGCGAGCTGGCGGTAGGCGGCGGCACCGACGGAGTTGGAGGCGTACGTGGTGATCGGCTCACCGGCGACCGTGGTCTCCGGGAAGCGGACCGTACGGCCGATGACCGTGTGGTAGACGTGGTCGTCGAACGCCTCCACCACGCGGGCCAGCACCTCGCGGCTGTGCACCGTGCGCGAGTCGTACATCGTGGCGAGGATGCCGTCCAGCTCCAGCTCGGGGTTGAGCCGCTCCTGGACCTTCTCGATGGTCTCGGTCAGCAGGGCCACACCGCGCAGGGCGAAGAACTCGCACTCCAGCGGCACGATCACCTTGTGAGCGGCCGTCAGGGCGTTGACCGTGAGCAGGCCGAGCGAGGGCTGGCAGTCGATCACGATGTAGTCGTAGTCGGACAGCAGGGGCTTGAGCGCCCGCTGGAGCGTCGACTCGCGCGCGACCTCGGAGACCAGCTGGACCTCGGCGGCCGACAGGTCGATGTTGGAGGGCAGCAGGTCCATGTTGGGGACCGCCGTCTTCAGCAGGACCTCGTCCGCGGACATGCCCCGCTCCATGAGCAGGTTGTAGACGGTGAGGTCCAGCTCCATGGGATTGACGCCGAGACCGACCGACAGCGCGCCCTGCGGGTCGAAGTCCACGAGCAGCACGCGCCGGCCGTACTCCGCGAGCGCGGCACCCAGGTTGATGGTCGACGTCGTCTTGCCGACGCCGCCCTTCTGGTTGCACATCGCGATGATCGTCGCGGGGCCGTGGTCGGTCAGCGGGCCCGGGATCGGGAAGTACGGCAGCGGGCGTCCGGTCGGACCGATGCGCTCACGGCGCTGGCGGGCCGCGTCGGGCGCGAGCGTGGCCGCGTACTCCGGATCGGGCTCGTACTCGGCGTCGGGGTCGTAGAAGTGCCCCTCGGGCAGTTCGTCGTAGTCGGCGAATTGGTTGTGGGGCGCGCCACTTCCGTCGCCGGCCATGGCGTTCACGTGATGGCCATCCATGCTCTGGTGTGCTGTCCCGGCCGCCTGCGGACCGGAACTCTGGTGGGCTGCGAAGGTGCGCACAGCTACGGAGCCGACAGCCTCGAATCCCGCGGGGCCCTGGCCCCGTGCAGGCATTCCTGGTTGACCACCCCCGGGAGAAAATGTCGACTCATTCACAAGTCGTCTTACCTCCTTGGTGACCAGGAAACTTCTAGACAAGGTCAGCGTGGCACCATGCCGACGGTTGGCGACTCTATGGCGTGTCGGCGGTCCGCAGCAACACAATCCGCCGGACCCGGCAGGATGTGTCGGCAATGAAACATCCCTCTGTCAAGGGCGTACGGCCGTCGCACAGCAGGTTTCACCGGTGTGCGAATCGGTCGAAGGGTTACGTTCGAGGCGAGTTGACCGAGCCTCGCAAAGTGACCATACACACATCCGGCCGGACCTTGTCGGGCAAGGTCCGGCCGGATGCACGGGGTTGACGAGACGTGTTGACGAATCGCCTTTTGCCGGTGGGCGACTTAACGACTCACCAGGTCAGGGGTCAGCCGAGCAGGGAGTCCAGCTCGACGTGGTCCAGGCCGTGGGCCTCGGCGACCTCCTTGTAAACGACCTTGCCGTCATGGGTGTTGAGACCCTTGGCGAGCGCGGCGTCGCGGCGCAGCGCCTCCGCCCAGCCGTTGTTGGCCAGCGAGACGATGTACGGCAGCGTGGCGTTGGTGAGGGCGTTGGTGGAGGTGTTGGGCACCGCGCCCGGCATGTTGGCGACGCAGTAGAAGACCGAGTTGTGGACCCGGAAGGTCGGCTCGGCGTGCGTGGTGGGGCGGGAGTCCTCGAAGCAGCCGCCCTGGTCGATCGCGATGTCGACAAGAACACTTCCCGGCTTCATGCGGGACACCAGCTCGTTGGTGACCAGCTTCGGGGCCTTGGCGCCCGGGATGAGGACCGCGCCGATGACGAGGTCGGCGTCGAGGACGGCCTTCTCCAGCTCGAAGGAGTTGGACATGATCGCCTTGACCTTGGTGCCGAAGATCCGGTCGGCCTCGCGCAGCTTGTTGATGTCGCGGTCGAGCAGGGTGACGTCGAAGCCCATGCCGACGGCGATCTGGGTGGCGTTCCAGCCGGAGACACCGCCGCCGATGACGACGCACTTGGCCGGGGTCACGCCCGGGACACCGCCCGGCAGCACGCCTCGGCCGCCGGCCGCGCGCATCAGGTGGTAGGCGCCGACCTGCGGGGCCAGCCGGCCCGCGACCTCGGACATCGGGGCGAGCAGCGGCAGGGCGCGGTTCGGCAGCTCGACGGTCTCGTAGGCGATGGCCGTGGTGCCGGACTCCAGCAGCGCGTCCGTGCACTCCTTGGAGGCGGCCAGGTGCAGGTAGGTGAAGAGGGTCTGGTCCTTGCGGAGGCGGTGGTACTCCTCGGCGATCGGCTCCTTGACCTTCAGCAGCAGGTCGGCGGCGGCCCAGACCTCGTCCGCGGTGTCGAGGATGGCGGCACCGGCGGAGACGTACTCCTCGTCCGTGATCGAGGAGCCGAGGCCGGCGCCCCGCTCGATGACGACCTGGTGGCCGTTGCGCACCAGCTCGTGCACACCGGCGGGGGTGATGGCCACCCGGAACTCGTTGTTCTTGACCTCGCGGGGGATGCCGACCTTCACGTCGATCACGGTCCTTGGCTCAGAGGGTATGGGGGTGCAATACAGACGTACCCAGACATGCGGGGGCATACCGGGAGACACCGCAGGAGAACGAGCGGCAGAGCCAGTCTAATGAAGGTGTTCCTGCTGTCTAGCCTTCCATTGCATCAATCTTCACTGGATGCAGTACGGATTTCGCAGGCGTTGGCGGCTTGTTCCGGCCTTACTTCCTGCTCCAGGGGCTCCTCACCCAGCATGCGCTCCGCCGCCGCGCGGTGCAGGCGGGCCGCCGCCGGGTCCCCGAGCCGGTCGAGGGTGTCGGCGAGCCGCAGCTGGAGCGCGGCCTGCAACCGGCGGTCCTCGGCACGCCGCGCCCACTCGACGGCCTCCTGGCAGGTGCGCAGCGACTCCCCGGGCCGGCCCGCGTACTCCTGCACCCGGGCGATCTCGCTCAACGCCCGTGCGCTGGCGGCGACATCGCCGCTCCTGCGGTAGCCGGCCAGGGCGGCCCGCCAGTTCCTGAGCGCCTCGCCGTAGCGCCCCGCGTAGGTGTACGCGGTGCCGATACGGCCGTACAGCCGGGCGGCCTCCGGGTGCTCCCCGCGGGCCAGCCGCTCGGCCAGCGCCCGGCCGAACCAGTCGGCGGCCCGGTCGTGATCGCCCAGCTCCTGGTAGGCGCCGCCTACGGATTCCATCGCGCGGCCGGTCGCGTACGGGTCGTTCGCCTCGCGTCCGGCCTCCAGGGCGGCGCGGAAGCGGGCCAGCGCCTCCCGGGTGCGGCCGGTCTGCGCGTCCAGATCACCCAGGTTCAGCAGGGCCGCGGCCTTCTCGCGGGGCAGTCCGCGCCGCTCGGCGACGTCCAGGACGAGGCCGTGGACGCCGTACAGATCAGGGGCGGCGGCCTGCGTGCCGACATGCGCCGCCAGGGCCCTGACCAGCTGGGACATCAGCCGGCGGGCGAGGGTGTCCAGCTCGCCGTCGGCCACCGCGAGGCGCGCGGACGCCAGCAGGGCGGGGCGCCGGATGCGCAGCCAGTCGGCGGCGGCCCGGGGGCTGGGGAAGCGCAGCGCGGGCGGCATGCCGTTCAGCTTCTCCCGGGCCTGCGGGCTGTCCGTCTCGGTGATCGCCCGGCAGGACTGGAGCAGCCGTACCGTCCGCTCCAGCATCCGGGCCCGGGCCAGCTGCAGCTCGGCCGGCCGCTCCTGGCTCTCGGCGAGGGCGCGCAGCAGGGGGTGCAGACAGCCGGGGACCTCGTACTGGGGCAGCGGGGTGTCCGCCGCGCGGAGCAGGCCGAGGGCGACGAGGTCGTCCAGGGTGGCGCGGGCGGCGTCGACCGAGCAGCCGGCCAGCGCCGAGGCGGTGTGCGGGTCGGCGAGGCCGGCCGGGGCCAGGCAGAGCAGTCGCAGCGTCCGGGCGGCCGGTGCGGGCAGCTGCTCGTACACGAGCCGGAAGACACGGGCCAGCGGGCTGCCGTCGGTGCCGTCCGCGCCTCCCTCGGTGTACGTGTGCATCCGCTTGGCGAGGTCGGAGACGGCGGACTGGGGCCGGGCGGCGAGCCAGCCCCCGGCCAGCACCAGCGCGGCCGGGTGGCCCTGGCAGGCCTCCACCAGGCTCTCCGCGGAGCGCGGGTCGACGGTGATGCGGACCGAGCCGGTGTACCCGGTGAGCAGCTGCAGCGCGGACTTGGTGTCGAGGCCGCCGAGCGTGCAGGGGCGGACGTCCGCGATACCGGTGAGCGGGCCCTGGGAGACGGCGACCACCAGGCAGTCGGGGGCGTCCGGGAGCAGCGCGTCGACCTGCTCGGCACCGGCCGCGTCGTCCAGCAGGAGCAGCGTCCGCTTGCCGGCGAGGGCCGCGCGCAGGGCCGCGGCCAGGTCGTCCTCGGCGGCTCCGGCGGGGGCCGGCAGCCCCAGCGCGGCCAGCAGGTCACGGGCGGCCTGCTCGACGGGCACCGGGGTTCCGCCGGGCTCGCTGAGCCGGGCCCGCAGCACCCCGTCGGGGTAACGCTCGGCGACCTGCCGGACGAGTTCCTCGGCGAGACGGGTACGGCCGGAACCGGGGCGGCCGGCGATGAGGAGCACGCGCGCGCGGGGGGCCTTGCGGCCGGAGAGGGTGTCCAGGCCCGCGCGCTCGATGTCGGCGCGCAGCTCCTTCAACTCCCGGGTACGGCCCAGGAATCGGTCCTCCGCGGCCGGGTGCGCGGACAGTCCCGCACCGTCTGGGTCCACCGCCTGATCCGTCACGGGCCACACTCCCGTCCCACCGCACGCGCAAGCCCGCCGGTGTCTTCCGGTACGGGCGTTGAAGAGCCTAGTTCACGCTCTGCGACGTTCCCGGAGGAGCGCGGCGGACGGATCGCCCGATCGGATCAGGCGATCGTCACACCAGTAGCCCGGACGGACCGGGCCCACGCCGTGCTCAGGACTGGAAGGGGCGCGCGGGCCAGGGGGCGTCCGCCGGGCGCAGCGCGTCCAGTCCGTCCCCGCCGCGCGCGGCGACCAGGGAGAGCACGCCGACGACGAGGCAGTTGTTGTGCACGTCACCGGCCAGGACGCGGCGCACCAGCTCCTCGACCGGCACGCGCGCGTGCTGCATGTCGGTCTCCTCGTGCTCCGCGGCGAAGCGCTCGCCCTCCACGTCGGACAGGCCGCGGGCCAGGAAGATCCGTACGGCCTCGTCGCAGCCGCCGGGGGTGGTGTACACGTCGGTCAGCACCCGCCAGTCCTCGGCCTTGACGTGCGCCTCCTCGTACAGCTCGCGCTGGGCGGCGTGCAGCGGGTTCTCGCCGGGCACGTCCAGCAGTCCGGCCGGGATCTCCCACAGCTTGTGCCGCACCGGGTGCCGGTACTGGTTGATCAGCAGCACCCGGTCCTCCTCGTCGAGGGCGAGGACGGCCACGGATCCGGGGTGGACCTGGTAGTCGCGGCGGGCCACCGAGCCGTCGGGCATGACCACGTCGTCCGTGCGGACGGCGGTCTTGTTGCCCGTGAAGGGGGTGTCCGTGGCCCGGATCTCCCACTCCTCGGGGGTGTCCTTGATCGTCATGCCCTGTCCCTCCACACGCACGTTCACAACAAACCGGTTCCCGGCGGGCCGGACGGCGCACCGGGAGAACGAAGCCGGGGTGCCCACCTTCGAAGGTGTGCACCCCGGCCACCGTACAACCGGTGTGTCAGTTCGAGTTCTTCCGCTCGACCGCGGCCTTCACCAGCCCGGCGAAGAGCGGGTTCGCACGGGTCGGCCGGGAGCGCAGCTCCGGGTGCGCCTGCGTGGCGACCAGGTAGGGGTGGACGTCACGCGGGTACTCCACGTACTCCACGAGCTTGCCGTCGGGGGAGGTGCCGGAGAAGACGATGCCGGCCTTCTTCTCCAGTTCCGCGCGGTAGGCGTTGTTGACCTCGTAGCGGTGGCGGTGCCGCTCCTCGACGTACTCCTTGCCGTCGTAGACCTCGCGGACGATGGAGCCCTCGGCGAGCTTGGCCGGGTACATGCCCAGGCGCATGGTGCCGCCCAGGTCGCCCTCGCCGGCGACGATGTCCATCTGCTCGGCCATGGTGGAGATCACCGGGTGGGCGGTGGCGGGGTCGAACTCGGTGGAGTTGGCGTCCGGGATGTCGGCCAGGTTCCGCGCGGCCTCGACGACGATGCACTGCAGGCCCAGGCAGAGGCCGAGCAGCGGGATCTTGTTCTCGCGGGCGTACCTGATGGCGCCGACCTTGCCGTTGACACCGCGCTCGCCGAAGCCGCCGGGGATGCAGATCCCGTCCACGTCCGCGAGCTGGGCCTTGGCACCGGCCGGGGTCTTGCAGTCGTCGGAGGTCACCCACTTGATCTTCACGCGGGCGCGGTTGGCGAACCCGCCGGCGCGCAGGGCCTCGGTGACCGACAGGTAGGCGTCGGGCAGGTCGATGTACTTGCCGACCAGCGCCAGGGTGACCTCGTGGTCGGGGTTGTGGACGCGGTCCAGCAGGTCGTCCCAGGTCGTCCAGTCCACGTCCCGGAAGGGCAGGTCGAGCTTGCGCACCACGTAGGCGTCCAGGCCCTCGGCGTGCACGACCTTGGGGATGTCGTAGATCGAGCGGGCGTCGGGGCAGGCCACCACCGCGGCCTCGTCCACGTCGCACATCAGGGAGATCTTCCGCTTGATCGCGGTCGGGACCTCGCGGTCGCAGCGCAGCACGATCGCGTCGGGCTGGATACCGATGTTCCGCAGCGCGGCCACCGAGTGCTGGGTCGGCTTCGTCTTCAGCTCACCCGACGGGCCGATGTAGGGCAGCAGGGAGATGTGCACCACGAAGACGTTGTCCCGGCCGACCTCGTGGCGGACCTGGCGGACGGTCTCCAGGAACGGCAGCGACTCGATGTCGCCGACCGTGCCGCCCACCTCGGTGATGACCACGTCGACCTCATCGGTGGCCATGCGCCGGATGCGGTGCTTGATCTCGTTGGTGATGTGCGGGATGACCTGCACCGTGTCGCCCAGGTACTCGCCGCGCCGCTCCTTGGCGATCACGGTGGAGTAGACCTGGCCGGTGGTCACGTTGGCGGAGCCGTCCAGGTCGCGGTCGAGGAACCGCTCGTAGTGGCCGATGTCCAGGTCGGTCTCGGCGCCGTCGTTGGTGACGAACACCTCACCGTGCTGGAAGGGGTTCATCGTGCCCGGGTCGACGTTCAGGTACGGGTCCAGCTTCTGCATCACGACACGCAGGCCCCGCGCCTTGAGCAGCATGCCCAGGCTGGAGGCGGTCAGGCCCTTGCCGAGCGAGGAGGCGACACCCCCGGTGACGAAGATGTGCTTGGTCGTCGTGGTTTTGGGCGGCATGGCCAAGAGGGGGCTCCCGTGGTCGCGTCTGGGGGGGGTGCGGTACGGCGTCCTCCCCGGGCGTTTCCGGGGGGTGCCGTCGCTGCGGTTCGGGGGTTTTTCTCCCACCGGTCCACGGGCTACCAGCGTATCAGCGCCTGGCCGGGATGGCTTCCGAGCACGCTCCGTGCCCGTGCGGACGCGGGCCGCGGTCACTCCCGTCACCAGTGTCGCCACGGGCCTCCTCCTGACACACCGTTCTCACCGGATGGTCACTCGTTCGGCCCACATGCGTTGCCCGGAGCGGCACGCAGATCATCTACGTGCGTCGTATCCTGCTCGGACATTCGCTGCCGAGCCCGGCCGGAACGACGGCACACCCCCGCCAACATCACCCGGAACAACGAGAGCGCGGCAGTTCGTTGAGCAAAGACTGTCGTGTTGCCTCAGGGCTCGGCGGGCTGCTTTGCTTCACCGCTCAACGACGCACAACAACGACCCCTTGACCGCACTAGCGACAGCCCCCTGCGCGGGGGTGTGACGTGGCCGTTCGACTGGAGTTGCACGTGGCCGGGCGCATCGAAGACTACGCACTCATCGGAGACATGCAGACCGCGGCGCTGGTCTGCCGGGACGGCACGGTGGACTGGCTGTGCCTGCCCCGCTTCGACTCGCATGCCATCTTCGCCGGCCTGCTGGGCACCGAGGAACACGGCTTCTGGCGGCTCGGCCCGGCGCACGCCGCCGACGCCAAGCCGCCCACGGCCGCCCGGCGCAGCTACCGCGGTGACTCGCTGATCCTGGAATCGGAGTGGGACACCCCGCGGGGCACGGTCCGTGTGACCGATTTCATGCCCCCGCGTGACGGCGCCCCGCAGCTGATCCGGATCGTGGAGGGCGTCACCGGACGGGTGCCGATGCGCTCGGCCCTCAGGATGCGGTTCTCCTACGGCCGGGTGGTGCCCTGGGTGCACAGGCACGAGGGCCGCACGGTCGCGGTGGCCGGGCCGGACTCGGTGTGGTTCGACACGGAGGCCGAGACCTACGGCAAGGCGCTCACCACGTACGCCGACTTCACGGTCGCCCCGGGTGACCGGATCGCCTTCACGATCTCCTGGCAGCCCTCGCACAAGCAGCCGCCGCCGCTGCCGGAGCCGGAGGTCTCGCTGGAGGCCACGGAGGACTTCTGGCGCGAGTGGGTCGAGCACTGTACGTACCACGGGCCGTACCGCGAGGCGGTGGTCCGCTCGCTGATCACCCTGAAGGCGCTGACGTACGCCCCGACCGGCGGCATCGTCGCCGCTCCCACCACCTCCCTGCCGGAGGACATCGGGGGCGTGCGCAACTGGGACTACCGCTACACCTGGCTGCGGGACGCGGCGATCACCCTGTCCTCGCTGCTGCGCACGGGCTACCGCGAGGAGGCCCGCGCCTGGCGCGAGTGGCTGCTGCGCGCCGTCGCGGGCGACCCGGAGAACCTGCAGATCATGTACGGCATCGCCGGCGAGCGCGAGCTGGGCGAGGCCGAGCTGGACTGGCTGCCCGGCTACGAGAACTCGGCCCCGGTCCGGGTCGGCAACGGCGCCGCGCACCAGCTCCAGCTGGACGTGTACGGCGAGGTCACCGAGGCCCTGCACCTGGGCCACATGACCGGCCTGGCCCGCAACGACTACGCCTCGCTCCTCCAGCTGAAGCTGATCCGCTACCTGGAGGACCACTGGCAGGAGCCGGACGAGGGCATCTGGGAGGTGCGCGGGCCGCGCCGGCACTTCGTGCACTCCAAGGTGATGGCCTGGGTCGCGGTGGACCGCACGATCAAGCTCATCGAGTCCGGGGACGCGGACGGCCCGCTGGAGCGCTGGCGCGAGCTGCGCGACGACATCCACCGGGACGTGTGCGAGAAGGGCTACGACAAGGAGCGCAACACCTTCACCCAGTCCTACGGCTCGCAGGAGCTGGACGCCTCCCTGCTGCTCATCCCGCAGATGGGCTTCCTGCCGCCGGACGACAAGCGGGTGATCGGCACGATCGAGGCGATCCAGCGCGAGCTGTCCACCCCGGACGGGTTCATCCTGCGCTACCCGACGGAGGGCGACAGCGCGGGCGTCGACGGTCTGCCGGGCGACGAGGGCGCCTTCCTCGCCTGCTCGTTCTGGATGGCCGACGACCTGGCGATGATCGGCCGGGTCGACGAGGCCCGCAGGCTGTTCGAGAAGCTCCTCGCGCTGCGCAACGACCTCGGTCTGCTCGCCGAGGAGTGGGACCCGCGCCTGAAGCGCCAGGTGGGCAACTTCCCGCAGGCCTTCAGCCACGTGCCGCTGATCGACACGGCCCTGCGCCTGACGGCCTCGGGGGCGTACGGCGGCTAGCCCGGCCGCCCCGGCCTACGCTGGAAGCCGGACCTCCGCTCCACGGCCCGGCAAGGGGGCGGCCATGGCTTCCAAGGCGCACACCGCCCTCGCGGCGCTCCGTGCGGACCTGGCCGGCGACGTGTTCGCACCGGGGGATCCCGGATACGACGACGCGCGGGCCGTCCCCAACGCCAGGACCGACCGGCGTCCGGCCGTGATCGCCCGGTGCGCGCACGTCACGGACGTGGTGCGGACGGTCCGCTTCGCGCGGGAGCTGGACCTGCGCGTCGCGGTGCGCGGCGGCGGACTGGGCCTGGCGGGCACCCTGCTGGACGGGGCGCTGGAGGTGGACCTGCGCCGGATGCACGCGGTGGCCGTCGACCCGGCGGCCGAGGCGGCCCGGGTGGGCGGCGGGGCCACGGTGGGGCACCTCGACCGGGCCACGCAGCCGTACGGCCTCGCGGCGACCGTCGGCCGGGACCCGGGCGTCGGGGTCGCCGGCTGTGTCCTGGGCGGCGGCACCGGTCCGCTGGACCGCGCCGTCGGACCCGCCGCGGACCATCTCGTCGGAGTCGAGCTGGTGAACGCCGACGCCGAGCGGGTGCACGCCGACGCCGACGAGAACCCGGAGCTGTTTTGGGCGCTGCACGGCGGGGGCGGCAACTTCGGCATCGCGACCGCGCTGACCCTGGCGCTGCACGAGGTGCCCCTGCTCTCCGCCCTCACGGTGCTGTACCCGCCGGAGTCCGGCCCGGCCGCGGTACGGGCGTTCCGCGAGGCCGTCGGCGCCGGTCCGGGCGAGGCGGGCGGGACGGCGCTGTACCTGTCCGGGCGGCCCGCGCCGAGGTGCGCCGCGCTGGTGACGTACGCGGGCGGCGAGGACGGGCTGCGCGCGCTGGCCGGGCCGCTGACGGCGCTCCCGCACGAGGCGGAGGTGTGGGGTGTCCGGGTGCCGGGGCTGCCGTACCCGCCCGGCGGGATGCGCGCCCACTGGTCGGCCCGGTGCCTGACCGGCCTCCCCGACGCGGCCGTGGACACCGTCTGCGCCCTGGCGGCGGACCTTCCGGCGCCGCTTTCCCGGCTCATGCTCCTGCCCCTCGGCGCGGCGGTCGCCACCGGAGCCGACGGAGCCGGCGGTCATCCGCTGCCCTACCAGCGGGCGGCCTGGATCGTGCACCCCTTCGCCTGCTGGGCGGACCCGGCCGACGACGAGCGGGCCCTCGCCCGGGTGCGGGACGCCTGCGCCGGCGTACGCCCCTGGAGCACGGACGCCGCCCCCCTCACCCTCATCGGCGACGAGGGCCCCGAGCGGGTCCGGGCGGGCCTGGGCGAGGGGAACCTGCTGCGCCTGGAGAAGGTGAAGCGGCGGTACGACCCCGACAACGTGTTCCGCTTCAACCACAACATCCGGCCGCTGTAGGCGGGAGCTGTCCTGAGGGCGTTCCCGCAGGTAGCGTCCGCTGCATGGACAGCCGTACGGACCACCGACTCGACACCCAGGGCGCCGGCATCACCGTGCAGCGGGCGCTGGAACTGCCCGGCCTGCGCAGCGGGCTGCCGGAGGTCCTGGCGGGCGCCGACCGGCTCGGCCGCACCGTGCGCTGGGTGCACGCCGGCGAGGTCCCGAACATCGCCTCGCTGCTCAAGGGCGGCGAGCTGCTGCTCACCACCGGCTACGGTCTCGGAACCCGGCCCGCCGAGCAGCGGGCGTTCGTCCGGACGCTCGCCGAGCGCGGGATCGCCGCCCTGGTGGTCGAGCTGGGCCCGCGTTTCGCCCGGCTGCCGGCGGCCCTGGTGGACACGGCCCGGGCCGCCGGTCTGCCGCTGGTCCAGCTGCACCGCGAGGTGCCGTTCGTGACGGTGACCGAGGAGGTCCACACCGAGATCGTCAACGGCCACTACGCGCTGCTCCAGCGCGCGGAGGAGGTGCACCGGCGCTGCACCGAGGCGCTGCTGGGCGGCGGCGGGGTGCCGCAGGTGCTGGGCATCCTGGCCGACTTCAGCGACAACCCGGTGTTCCTGGAGACCGCCGACGCGCAGCTGCTGTACGCCGCCGGAGCGGGGCCGGAGGGCGCGGACCCCCTGCAGGTGTGGGAGGGGCTGCGCGGCCCGCACAAGGAGGCTCCTCCGCCGGCCGGTTCGGTGCTGGTGGACGTGCCCGGCGGCGGGCCCGGGCCGGCCGGTTCCGTGCGTGCCCGGCTGGTGCTGCTGCCGGTGCGGTCCCCGTTGGCCCCGGTGCACCGGATCGCCGCCGAGCGGGCCGCGGGCATCCTGGCCGTGGTGCTGATGCAGGCCCGGCAGGAGGAGGAGCTGGCGGCGCGCGGACGCGGTGACTTCCTCACCGATCTCGCCGAGGGCCGGATCGCGGCGGACGACGCCCCGGCACAGGCCCGGGTGCTCGGCTTCAAGCCCGGCGGCAGCCCGCTGCTGCCCGTCGTGATGCGGCTCGGGGACACCCTCTCCCCCGGCGGTGGCTGGGCGGTGCTCGCCCGGGCGGTCTCCGAGGAGCTGGCCGCGGTGGGGGTGCCGGTGCTGCTGGGGGTGCGGCCGGTGGAGGGCCGGGTGCCGGTGCTGGTGGGGCTGCGCTCGGAGTCGGAGCGGGCGGCGGTCGCGGACCGCGTGGCGGCGGCGCTGCGAGCGGGGGTGGAGCGGGCCGGGATGCGCCGGCCGAGCTCGCCGCCGCCGGTGGTGGTCGTCGGGGTGGCGGGCGGCTGGGCGGCGGCCTCGGCGGGGCTGCGGCACGCGGCGGAGACGGCGACGGCGGCCCAGGGGCTGACCGACCGGCCCTGGTACGACGCCCGGCGCCTGGACATCGACCTGTTGCTGTGGCGGCTGCGCGACCACCCGGACCTGGCGGCCTTCGTGGACCGTGCGATCGGTCCGCTCCGCGACCACGACCACCGCTCCAAGCCGCCGCTGCTGCCGACCCTGGAGACCTATCTGGCGCACGCCGGGCGCAAGGCGGAGACGGCCCGCGAGCTGCATCTGAACCGGCAGACGCTGTACAACCGGCTGGCCCGGATCGGGGAGTTGCTGGGCACCGACCTCGACGACCCGCAGACGGTCCTGGCGTTGAGCCTGGCCCTGCGGGCGCGCCGGCACGTGCCCTGAGGCCGTCAGGACAGCGGTCTCGGCTGGGTCAACTCGTCGTACACGCTGAGCACTTGGGCGACGGTTTCGTCCTCGCTCGGCCAGCTGGCGGCCTGCCGGGCGCCGCGCTCGCGCAGCAGCTCCCGGCGGTCGGGGTCGGCGAGCAGCCGTACGACGGTCTCGGCGAGGGCTCCCGGGTCGCCGTACGGGACGAGTTCGGCCGCGTCGCCGACGAGGTCGGGAATCCCGCCGACCCGGGTGGCGACGAGCGGTACGCGCGCGTGCAGGGCCTCCTGGGCGAGGACGGAGCGTGACTCCCACCTGCTGGTCAGCAGCGCCACATCGGCGGCGGAGAGCAGTTCGGACACGTCCTCGCGGTGCCCGATGAGCCGCACCGGCAGCTCCTCGTCCTCGATGCGCCGCTGCAGCACCGGCCGCAGCGGCCCCTCCCCCGCGACGACCACCAGCGGTACCGGGTCCAGGTCGCGCCAGGCGCGGGCGGCGTCGAGCAGGACGTCGTAGCCGCGCTGCCGGTCCAGGGAGCCGACCGCGATGAGCAGCGGGCGGCCGGTGGCGCCGAGTTCGGCCCGGAGCTTGGGCCGCATCCGGTCGGGGTCGTCCGGGTCCACGAGGTCGTCGGGCCGGCGCCGGCCCGGCAGGGCGACGGCGGCCAGCCGGGCGTCCCGCGCACCGCTGCGCCGGGCCAGGTCGACCAGGTCGGGGCTGGTGCCGAGGACCACGGCCGCGGTCTTCACCACCCGCCGCTCCAGCAGCCGCAGCAGATGCGCCCGCGGGCCCTCGGCGTGGGCCCGGTTGTGCCAGGTGACCACCAGCGGGGTGGTGCGTCCGCCGAGCGCGAGCACGGCCCGGAAGGAGGCGTGCAGCCCGTGCGCGTGCACCAGGTCGGCGTGCGCGCAGGCGGTGCGGAGCGCGGCCACGGAGACGGGGTCGCTGCTGCGGGGCACGTGCACGTGTTCGGCGCCGGCCCCGGTGAAGTCGTAGGCGTGGTCGGCCTCGAAGGGGGCGCACACCGTGACGCGCACGCCCCTCGCCACGAGCCCCTCGGCCAGGGAGCGCACGTGCGCGCTGCTGCCGGCGTTGCCTCCGCCGAGCACCTGCACGGTGCGCAGCGGCGGCTGGCCGTGCGGTGCGTTGCTGCTCAGGGGGCTCACGGGGCCGGGGCTCCTGGTTCACGGGGGCGGTCACGAGCGAACGTACAGAAGGTAGCGGGCTCCGAGGGGCGGACGGACGCACCCCGCGCGCCTCCCGCACGGACCGTCCGGACCCGCTGCCCGCCCCGCGTCCCCTCCAAGCATGCCAGGCCGTACGGCCGTTCAGGGACATCCGTGAGGGCGCACTGTGCGGCGGGCCGGGGCAATGCGCCGGAGCACATCACCCACACGGGTGATGGGGTCCCCGCCGCGGCCGAGCGGGGCGTCCGGGCATACGGCGAGGTCAGCCGCTCACAGCGCACGGGCCCACGCACTCACCCGATCTCCGTACCGGCCGCGGCGACCCGAGCCACGGCGTACGCGAGCAGGCCCCGCGCGCCGGTTCCCCACCACGACGAGCGCCCCCGGCGCGGCACCGGGGGCGTACGCCGGGGACACCGGCCGGGGAGCGGCTGCTACAGGTCCGCCCTGGCCGTGGCCAGCAGTTCCTCCGCGTGCGCGCGGGCCGTCTCGGAGTCCTCCTGGCCGGCGAGCATGCGGGACAGCTCGCGGACGCGCTCCTCGCCCTCCAGGACCTTCACGCCGGAGCGGGTGACGGAGCCGTCGTCGGTCTTCTCCACCAGCAGCTGGCGGTCGGCGAACGCGGCGACCTGGGGCAGGTGGGTGACCACGACGACCTGCGCGGTCCTGGCGAGCTTCGCCAGGCGCCGGCCGATCTCGACGGCCGCCTTGCCGCCGACACCGGCGTCGACCTCGTCGAAGAGGTACGTCGGCACGGGGTCGGTGCCCGCGAAGACCACCTCCACGGCCAGCATCACGCGGGACAGCTCACCGCCGGACGCGCCCTTGGCGATGGGCCGCGGCGGGGCGCCCGGGTGCGGGGCGAGGAGCAGCTCGACCTCGTCCACGCCCGAGGGGCCGTAGGCGACCGTCCGGCCGCCGACCTCGACGCCCTCGGGGTCCTCGGTCTGCCGGATGTCGAAGGACACGCGCGCGTGGGGCATCGCCAGCGAGGCCAGCTCGGCGGTCACCGCGGCGGCGAACCGCTCGGCGGCCTCCGTCCGCGCGTCCGACAGGGCCTGCGCGAGGCCGCCCAGTTCGGTGCGCAGCGCGTCCCGCTCGGCGGTCAGCTCCTCGATCCGCTCGTCGTCGCCGTCCAGCTCGGTGAGCCGGGCCGCGCTCCGCTCCGCCCAGGCCAGGACGGCGGCGACGTCGTCGCCGTACTTGCGGGTGAGGGCGTTCAGGGCGGCCCGGCGCTCCTCCACCGCGGCCAGCCGCAGCGGATCGGCGTCGAGATCGTCGGCGTACCCGGCCAGCTCGCCGGCCACGTCGCCGAGCAGGATGCCGATCTCCCCGATCCGGTCGGCGAGCGCCGCCAACGCCGGGTCGTGGGCGCGCACGGCCTCCAGCGCCCGGTGGGCGCCCGCGACGAGCGTCGAGGCGTCGATGCCCTCGGGGTCCTCCGGATTTCCCGCGAGAGCGGCGTGCGCGGCCGTCGCGGCGGACGCCAGCGCCTCGGCGTGCCCCAGCCGCTCGGCCTCCTCGGCCAGCTCCACGTCCTCACCGGGCCGGGGCTCCACGGCGGCGATCTCGTCCAGCCCGTACCGCAGCATGTCGGCTTCCTGCGCCCGCTCACGCGCGCGCGTGGTGATCTCCTCCAGCTCGGCGGAGACGGCCCGCAGCCGCTTGTGGGCCTCGGCGTACTTGGCGAGCGGCACGGCGACGGCGTCCCCCGCGTACCGGTCGAGCGCCTGCCGCTGCCGGGACAGCTTCAGCAGCCCCTGCTGGTCGGTCTGCCCGTGCACGGCCACCAGGTCGTCGGCCAGCTCGGCGAGCAGCCCGACGGGCACGCTGCGCCCGCCCAGATGCGCCCGGGAGCGGCCCTCGGCGGACACGGTCCGGCTGATCAGCAGGGCACCGTCGTCCAGCTCGGCCCCGGCCTCCTCGGCGCGTACGACGGCGGCGGCGCCGGCGGGCACGGCGACCCGCCCCTCCACGACCGCCTTGTCGGCCCCGATCCGCACGAGCGCCGGGTCCGCCCGGCCCCCGAGCAGCAGCCCCAGGCTGGTGACCACCATGGTCTTGCCCGCGCCGGTCTCACCGGTGACCGCGGTGAACCCGGGCGACAGCTCGACGACAGCGTCGTCGATGACCCCGAGTGACCGTATCCGCATCTCCTCCAACACGGAACAGACCATACGAGGTCCGGGGCGGGGAGTGCACACAGGCCGCTCTTTCTAGTGAGGCGCCCCGCGCCAGCCGGTGGTCGGCAACGCGAACTTCGCCACCAGCCGGTCCGTGAAGGACGAGTGGTGCAGCCGGGCCAGCCGCACCGGCACGGCACCGCGCCGCACCTCCACCCGCGCCCCGGGCGGCAGCTCCACGGTCCGCCGGCCGTCGCACCACAGCACACCCGGCGGGATGTGCGGCAGCACCTCCACCGCCAGCACCGAGTCCGGCGAGGTCACCAGCGGCTTCGCGAACAGCGCGTGCGCGCTGATCGGCACCATCAGCAGCGCCTCCACCTCCGGCCACACCACCGGTCCGCCGGCGGAGAAGGCGTACGCGGTGGAACCGGTGGGCGTCGACAGGACGACCCCGTCGCAGCCGAACCCGGTCACCGGCCGCCCGTCGATCTCCAGCACGACCTCCAGCAGCTTCTCCGCGCCGGCCTTCTGCACGGCCGCCTCGTTCAGCGCCCAGTCGGTGTGCACGATGTCCCCGTTGCGGTGCACGACGACGTCGACGGTCATCCGCTCCTCGACCTCGTACGACCGCGCCACCACCCGGTCCACCACCCGGTCGAGGTCGTCGCGCTCGGCCTCGGCGAGGAACCCGACGCGCCCCAGGTTGACGCCGAGCATCGGCACCCCGGAGGCCCGCGCGAACTCGGCGCCGCGCAGCAGCGTGCCGTCGCCGCCGAGCACGATCAGCAGCTCGCACCCGTCCAGGCACTGCGGCGTCGCCTCCTTGACGAGGGCCACCTCGTCCGGCAGCGGCAGGTCGCGCGCCTCCTCCTCCAGCACCCGCACCCCGATGCCATGCCGCAGCAGGCCCTTGACGACGAGTTCCGCACTGCGGATCGCCGCGGGCCGCCCGGTGTGGGCGAGCAGGAAAACAGTACGCGCCAGGTTCTGTGTCAACGCGGCCCCTCCGCCACTGCACGGTCGACGTCGGCCGGGTCCACCTGGGGTGCGCCCGCCCGCAGCCAGAGAAAGTACTCGACGTTCCCCGAGGGGCCGGGCAGCGGACTCGCGGTGACACCCTGCACCCCGAGCCCCAGCTCCCAGGCCTTCTCGGCCACTCCCCGCACGGCCTCCGCCCGCAGCTGCGGACTCCGTACGACACCCCCGCTGCCGAGCCGCTCCTTCCCGACCTCGAACTGCGGCTTGACCATCATCACCAGGTCGGCGTCCGGCGCCGCACACCGCTTCAGGGCGGGCAGCACCAGCCCCAGCGGGATGAAGGACAGATCGCCCACGACAAGATCCACAGGTTCCCCATCGATCGCCTCAAGCGTCAACTCGCGTACGTTCGTACGGTCCTTGACGGTGACGCGTTCATCGTTCTGCAGGGACCAGGCGAGCTGTCCGTAGCCGACGTCCACCGCGACGACGTGGGCGGCGCCCGCGCGCAGCAGGACGTCGGTGAAGCCACCGGTGGACGCCCCGGCGTCCAGCGCGCGCCGGCCCTCGACCACGAGCCCCCGCGGCACGAAGGCCTCCAGCGCGCCGGCGAGCTTGTGGCCGCCCCGGGAGACGTAGTCCGGGTCGCTGTCGTCGGACTGGACCACGATCGCGGCGGCGGTCTCCACCTGGGTGGCCGGCTTGGTCGCCACGGTCCTGCCGACGGTGACCCGGCCGGCGGTGATCAGCTGGCTGGCGTGCTCGCGCGAGCGGGCGAGCTTCCGGCGGACCAGCTCCGCGTCGAGACGGCGGCGTGCGACTCCTGCCACGTTCGGTTCAGCTCCTGTGTTGGTACGACGGTGCGGGGCCCGCAGGGCCGGGGCGGGCGTCGAGCGCGGTGAGCGCGTCGCGCAGACCCCGGTGTACATCCTCGTACACCTCGACATGGCCGTCGGTGGCGAGGTGGTCGGCGTCGGCCAGCCGGTCGAGCCGGGCGTCGACCTCGGCGTTGCCGGTGGGGGTGCGGGGGACGTTCAGGGGGGCGGGCGCCGCGGGGTCGTACGCGGGCGCCGCCTGGGTGTCGATGTCGGTCTCGGACACGGACTCGCTCATGCCCAGACGCTACCTCGAAGCACTGGGGTACCGTCGTGGGCGATGGCCACGATCGAGGAGTGCCGCGCCGCACTGGGGAAACTCTCGGACAACATGCAGGGCGCCGAGGGAGAGGTCCGGGCGGCCGCCGCCCTGGACCGCTCGGTGAGCTGCCACATCACGGACCTGGACGTCACCTTCGCGGGCCGGCTGACCGGCGGCCGGATCGAGGTGGACGAGACGCACCCCGGTCCGCCTCGCGAGCGGGCGCAGATCAGGCTCGCCATGGCCGGCGACGACCTGGTGGCCCTGGTGGGCGGCGGGCTGAACTTCGCGACCGCCTGGGGCTCGGGCCGGGTGCGGCTGGAGGCGAGCCTGCTGGACCTGTTCCGGCTGCGGAAGCTGCTGTAGCGGTACGCGAGCCCCGGGCAGCCGCTCCAGGGCCCCTGTCCGGCCGAGGAATCCGCGTTCGGGGCTCCCGCCCCGAAGCCACGCTGACCCGCCCGGCACGGGAAGCCGCTCCAGCGTCCCCCAGACTCGGGGAAACTGCCCAGAGCCGCGCCAGGCTCGGGGAAACCGAGCCAGACGCCCTGCCAGGCTCGGGGAACCTGTCCTGGCCGCCTCGAAAGACTCACGAAGCCGCTCCAAGCGCCCCGCCGGCTTGCGGAAACTGCCCCAGACGACCCGCCAGGCGCAGGAAGCCGCTCCGGAAGCCCCGCCAGGCTCGGGCAAACTGCCCCCAGACGCCCCGCCTGGCTCGGGAGACGGCTCCGGACGGCCGCCCGGCTCGCGGAAACTGCCCAGAGCCACGCCAGGCTCGGGGAAACCGTCCCGGGCGCCCCGCCAGACTCACGAAGCCGCTCCAAGCCCCCGTCGGCTTGCGGAACTGCTTCGGACGACCCGCCCAGCGCAGGAGGCCGCTCCAGACGCCGCGCCAGGCGCACGAAGCCCCTCCGGACGCCCCGCCCGGCTCACGAAGCCGCGGTGACCCGCTCGGCGCGTGTCTTGCGGGCCGCCGGCACCACCAGCGGGGTCCCCGTCTCCGGGTCCTCGATGACCTGGCAGCGCAGCCCGAAGACCTCCTCGACCAGTTCGGCAGTGACGATGTCGTTGGGGGCGCCCTCGGCGATCACCGTGCCGCCGCGCAGGGCGATGAGGTGGGTGGCGTAGCGGGCTGCGTGGTTGAGGTCGTGCAGGACCGCCACCAGCGTCCGGCCCTGTTCCTCGTGCAGCTCGGCGCACAGGTCGAGGACGTCGATCTGGTGCTGGATGTCCAGGTAGGTGGTGGGCTCGTCGAGGAGCAGCAGCGGGGTCTGCTGGGCGAGCGCCATGGCGATCCACACCCGCTGCCGCTGCCCGCCGGACAGCTCGTCCACGTACCGCTCGGCCAGCTCGGCGACCCCGGTCTGCCGCATCGACTCCGACACGACCCGCTCGTCCTCGGCCGACCACTGGCGCAGCAGGCCCTGGTGCGGGTAGCGGCCCCGGCCGACGAGGTCGGCGACCGTGATGCCGTCGGGCGCGACGGACGACTGCGGCAGCAGGCCGAGGGTCCGCGCGACCTTCTTCGCGGGCATCGACTGGATGGCCTGCCCGTCCAGCAGCACCCGCCCCTGGCTGGGCCTGAGCATCCGCGACAGCGCCCGCAGCAGCGTCGACTTGCCGCACGCGTTCGGGCCGACGATCACCGTGAAGGAGTTGTCGGGGATCTCCACCGAGAGCTGCTCGGCGATGACACGCTGGTCGTAGGCGAGGGTGACGTTCTCGGCGGACAGGCGGTTCACAGCGCTCCTTGTGCTCCTTGGACGGTTCGTCGCGGGATGGTTCGTCGCGCCCGGGGTCGTAGCGGTGGCGGTCATATCCGGCCCGCCCGGCGCTCGGCGACCAGCAGCCACAGCAGGTAGGCGCCGCCGAGGACGCCGGTGACCACGCCGACCGGCAGCTGGTCGGCGCCGAAGGCACGCTGGGAGGCCCAGTCGGCGGCGACCAGCAGGGCCGCCCCCATGCAGAGGGAGGGCACCAGGTTGGGTCCCGGCGAGCGGGTGAGGCGGCGGGCGAGCTGCGGCGCGGTCAGCGCGACGAAGCTGACGGGGCCGGCGGCGGCCGTGGCGGCGGCGGTGAGCAGGACGGCGCAGGCCATCAGCAGCAGCCGTACGCGCTGCACACGCACACCGAGCGCGTTCGAGATGTCGTCGCCCATCTCCATCATCCCCAGACCGCGCGCGTGGGCGAGGACCAGCGGGAAGAGGACGGCGCACAGCCCGAGCAGCGGCCAGACCTGCTCCCAGTCGCGGCCGCTCAGCGAGCCGGTCATCCACACCACCGCGCGGGTCGCGTCGACCAGGTCGGCCTTGGTGAGCAGATAGCCGTTGACCGCCGTCATGACGGCGTTGACGCCGATGCCGACCAGCACGAGCCGGTAGCCGTGCACGCCCTGTTTCCACGCGAGGGCGTAGAGGGCGAAGCCGGTCACCAGGCCGCCGGCCAGCGCGCCCAGGGTGACCTGGGTGGCGCTGCCGGACAGCAGCACGATCACGACCAGCGCGCCGGCCGTCGAGGCCTGCGAGAGGCCGAGCAGGTCCGGGCTGCCGAGCGGGTTGCGGGAGACGGACTGGAAGAGCGCGCCGCCGAGCCCGAGCGAGGCTCCGACCAGCAGGCCGACGAGGACCCGCGGCAGCCGCAGTTCGTTGACGATGAAGTCCTGGTAGGCGGTGCCGTTCCCGGCGAGCGTCCGCAGCACGTCGGCCGCCGGTATCTTCGCGTCGCCGGTGCCGATCAGGGCGACACCCGCGGCGCACGCGGCGGCCAGCAGCAGGACGACGACGATCAGGGCCCGCGGTTCCAGACGCAGGGAGAGCCCGCCGGGCGTGCGCACGGCACGGCTCCTGGGATGTGTCTTCACAGCTGGGCCGTCCTCCGCCGTCGTACGAGAAAGATGAAGACCGGGCCGCCGATGACGGCGGTGACGATGCCGACCTGGAGCTCGGCGGGGCGGGCCACGACCCGGCCGAGGACATCGGCGCCGAGCAGCAGCACCGGTGCCAGGACCGTGGCGTACGGCAGGATCCAGCGCAGGTCCGGGCCGGTGAAGGAGCGCACGACGTGCGGGACCATCAGGCCGACGAAGACGATCGGGCCGCAGGCGGCGGTCGCGGCGCCGCACAGCAGCACGGCGGCCAGCATGGCCAGCGCCCGGGTGCGGTTCAGATCGGCGCCGAGGGCACGGGCGGTGTCGTCGCCCATCTCCACGGCGTTCAGCGGACGGGCCAGGGCGAGCGCGAGGACCGTGCCCACCGCGAGGAACGGCAGCACCTGCGTGATGGTCGAGGAGCCGGCCGACGCGAGGGAACCCACCGTCCAGAAGCGCATCTTGGCCAGGGCCGCACCGTCCATGATCATCACGGCCTGGAGGTAGCCGTACAGGGCCGCGCTGATCGCCGTACCGGCGAGCGCGAGGCGCACCGGGGTGGCGCCCCGGCTGCCGCCGAGGAACCACACCAGCGCGCCGACCGCCGAGGCGCCCAGGAACGCGAACCACACGTAGCCGGTCAGGCTGGTGACGCCGGCGTAGGTGATGGCCGTGACGACGGCGGCGGAGGCACCGGCGTTGATGCCGAGCAGTCCGGGGTCGGCGAGCGGGTTGCGGGTCAGCGCCTGGAGGACCGCGCCGGACAGGCCGAGCGCGGCGCCCACCAGCAGACCGAGGACCGTCCGCGACAGCCGCTCGTCCACGACCACGTCGCCGTACGTCCCCGTGTCGTGGAACAGGCCGTGCCAGACCTGGTCCGGCGACAGCGCCTTGGCCCCGATCGCGATGCTCGCCAGAGCGACGAGCACCAGGAGCAGGACCGAGAGCAGGAGCCCAAGGGCCCGCGCCGCCCGGCGGGTTGGGGGCGCGGGGGCGGTCTCCGCGCGCTGTACCGGAGGACTGTCGACCAACACGAGGTTAGGTTAGCCTACCCTCGCATCAGATCTCGATCCGCGGTCGCCGAGCACCGCGCCGGAGCCCTGCCGGACCCGGCTGACGTAGGTGACGGTGCATGACGTGCTCGACCTGAGGAGCCGTCAGAGTCCCAGCCTGGCCAGCGCCTTCTCCGCGTCCAGCGTGCAGGAGTCCTCCCCCGCCGCCGTCCAGGCCGCCGCACACAGCGCCCGCAGCCCGTCCAGCGCCTCGCCGTCGCCGGTCAGCTCCAGCCGGTCGGTCCCGGCCGTCGCCGTCCACCCGCCGCACCGGAAACCGTCACCCTCCCGGGCGATCTCCGGCTGGCCGGTGAGCAGCCCGCGCAGATCGGCGTCCACGTACGTCGGCCGGTGCCGCGGCGGCGCGGCGAGCAGCTGCGCGCCGTCGGTGACCCCGGTCAGCACCAGCAGCGAGTCCACCCCGCCGTTGAAGGCTCCCTCGATGTCCGTGTCCAGCCGGTCCCCGACCACCAGCGGCCGCTCGGCACCGGTCCGGATGATCGTCTCCCGGTGCATCGGGGGCAGCGGCTTGCCCGCGACCTGCGGCTCGGCACCCGTCGCGATCCGGACGACCTCCACCGCAGCCCCGTTGCCCGGCGCGATGCCCCGCCCGCTCGGGATCGTCAGATCGGTGTTGGACGCGAACCACGGCACCCCGCGCCGGATCGCGTACGACGCCTCCGCGAACCGCCCCCAGGGCAGCTCCGGCCCGCCGTAGCCCTGCACGACCGCCGCCGGATCGTCGTCCGCCGACTCCACCGGCACAAGACCCCGCTCGCGCAGCGCCACCCGCAGCCCCTCGCCGCCGATCACCAGCACCCGCGCCCCGGCCGGCACCTGCTCGCTGATCAACCGCGCGACGGCCTGCGCCGAGGTGATGACGTCGTCCGCCCCCGTCGGTATGCCCAGCTCCGTCAGATGCCCGGCCACCGCGTCCGGCGTGCGCAGCGCGTTGTTGGTGACGTACGCCAGACGCATCCCGCCCGTCCGGGCCGCCGCCAGCGAGTCGACCGCGTGCGCGATCGCGTTCCCGCCCGCGTACACCACCCCGTCCAGATCGAGCAGCGCCGTGTCGTACGCCTCGCTCAGGGGCTGCCCACTGCCCTCGGGGCCCGTCCTGACGTCCTGGCTCATGTCCGCCTCGCTCCTCGTTCACTCGCTTTCCCCCGATCATCCCGCACGCCACCGACACACGTACGATGCCGGGATGGACACAGCAGGTCACTCGGAGGCAACGGCGCGTCGCGGTCTGGAACTCACCCCGTTCCGAGGACTTCGGTACGACCCCGACCGGGTCGGCAGCCTCGCCTCCGTCACCTCCCCGCCCTACGACGTCGTCGTACGCCCCGACGGCCTGCACCATCTCCAGTCGGCCGACCCGCACAACATCGTCCGGCTGATCCTCCCGGAGGCCGGCACGCCCAGCGCCCGCACCGACCAGGCCGCCGACACACTGCGCCGCTGGCTGGACGAAGGCATCCTCACCGCCGACCCGGAGCCGGGCCTGTACGTGTACGAGCAGCGGGACGGCGACGGCATGCTCCAGCGTGGCATCATCGGCGCCCTGCGGGTGACGGAGCCCGCGGAGGGCGTGGTGCTGCCCCACGAGGACGTCATGCCGCCCGTGGTGGCCGACCGCGCGGCCCTGATGCGCGCGACCCGCGCGAACCTTGAGCCGCTGCTGCTGACCTACCGGGGCGACGGAGACGCGGCCGAGGTCGTCGAGCGTACGGCGGACCGCCCGCCCCTGCTGGCCACGACCACCGAGGACGGCTTCCACCACCGTCTGTGGTCCGTGACCGACCGCGAGGAGCTGGCCCGCATCCGGACCGACCTCGCCCGCCGCCAGGCCCTGATCGCCGACGGCCACCACCGCTGGGCCACCTACCGGCGCCTGCGCACCGAACACCCCTCCCCCAGCCCCTGGGACTACGGCCTGGTCCTGCTGGTCGACACCGTGCGCTACCCGCTGCGCGTCCGCGCCATCCACCGGCTGCTGCACGGCCTGCCGGTCACCGGCGCGCTGGCGGCGGTGGAGGGCCTGTTCCGGGTACGCCACCTCGACGTACCCCTGCCGGAGGCGCTGGAGGTGCTCGCGGACGCCTCCTGCGCGGGCAACTCCTTCCTGCTGGCCGGAGACGGCGCCTTCCACCTGCTCGACCGCCCCGACCCGGACCTGCTGGCCCGGACGATCCCGGCGGACCGCCCGGCCGCCTGGCGCTCCCTGGACGCCACGGTCCTGCACGCCACGCTGCTGGACCACGTCTGGCGCATCCCGGAGGACTCCCCGGCCCACATCGCCTACATCCACGACGCGGCCGCGACGGTGGAGAAGGCGGAACGCGACGGCAGTACGGCCGTCCTGATGCACCCGGTCCGCGAGGAGGTCGTCCGCGACCTGGCCCGGCAGGGCGTACGGATGCCCCGGAAGTCGACGTCGTTCGGCCCGAAGCCGGCCTCGGGGCTGGTGCTGCGGGCGGTGGAGATCTGAACCGGCGCCGGCACCACACGAAAGAGGGCAGACCCCGTGGGGGTCTGCCCTCTTCCCGGTGACGGGCGTCAGTCCTTGTCGCCGTCCACGCCGTGGTCGCCGTCGACGCCGCCCTCGGCGTCCTCGGCGTCCTCCGAGGAGGTGTCGGCCTGCTTGGCCGGCTCAGGGGACTGAGCGGACACGCCGGGCGCGCCGGATTCGTCGGCGTCGTCCTCGGACAGGGCGTCGACGAACTCCACGCCGTCCAGCTCGGCGAGCCGGTCGGAGGCGTCCGTGCTGCCGTCCCGGTCGGCCTCGACGGCCTTCGCGAACCACTCCCGCGCCTCGCCCTCCCGGCCGGCCGCCAGCAGGGCGTCGGCGTAGGCGTAGCGCAGGCGGGCGGTCCACGGCTGCACCGAGTTGGAAGCCAGCTCCGGGCTCTGCAGGGTCACGATGGCCGCGTCCAGCTGGCCCATGTCACGCCGGGCACCGGCGGCGACGAGGCGCATCTCGACCTGACCGGCCTTGTCCAGCTTGTGCACCTCGGGGGCGCCGGCCATGTCCAGCGCCTTCTCCGGCCGGCCGAGCCCGCGCTCGCAGTCGGCCATCACCGGCCACAGTTCCACGGAGCCGGTCATCCGCCGGGCGGCCCGGAACTCGGCGAGGGCCTCGCTGTACTTCTGGTTCGCGTACGCCGCGAACCCGCCGGCCTCGCGCACGGCGGCCACACGGGACGCCAGGCGCAGGGCCACCTTGGAGTAGCCGTAGGCGCCCTCGGGGTCCTCGTCGATCAGCCGGGCGACCATCACCAGGTTCTTGGCGACGTCTTCCGCGAGCGTCTTGGGCAGGCTCTGCAGTTCCTGCCGGACGTCCCTGTCGATCTCCTCGCCGGTGACGTCCTCCGGGATCGGCAGCCGCTTGATCGGCTCCCGGTCCCGGTCCCGGCCGTCGCGCTCGTCGCGGAACCGGCCGGCGCCACGGCGGTCGTCCCGCCCGTCGCGGCCCCGGAACCCACCGGGCCGCCCACCGCGGTCACCCCGGTCGTCCCGCCGGTCGTCCCTGCGCGGCCCACGGCCCCCGCGGTCGTCCCGTCCCCGGAAGCCACCGCGGTCACCACGGCTGTCGTCCCGCCGGAAACCGCCGCGGTCGTCACGGCGGTCATCGCGACGGTCGTCACGGCGGTCGTCCCTGCGGTCGTCGCGACGGAAGCTACCGCGGTCGTCGTCACGCCGGTCGTCACGACGCCCGAAGCCGCCACGGTTGTCGTCACGGCGGCCGTAGCCGGCGCGGTCGTCGTCCCGACGGTAGGAAGGACGGTCCCCGCCACGGTCACCGCGGTCGTCGCGCCGGAACCCACGGTCCCCACGGTCCCCACGGTCGTCACGTCGGTCATCGCGGCGATCGTCACGCCGGTCGTCCCGACGGAACGCCGGGCGCGCACCGCGGTCGCCCTCACGACGGAAGCCACCGCGGTCACCACGGCTGTCGTCCCGCCGGAAACCGCCCCGGTCGTCGCGACGCTCGTCACGCCGGTCGTCGCGGCGATCGTCACGCCGGTCGAAGTCCCGGCGGAAACCGCCGCGGTCACCGCGGTCCCGGTCGTCACGCCGGTCGTCACGACGCCCGAAGCCGCCACGGTTGTCGTCACGGCGGCCGTAGCCGGCGCGGTCGTCGTCCCGACGGTAGGAAGGACGGTCCCCGCCACGGTCACCGCGGTCGTCGCGCCGGAACCCACGGTCCCCACGGTCATCGCGGCGGTCGTCACGCCGGTCGTCACGGCGGTCGTGGTCACGACGGAACCCGCCCCGGTCACCACGGTCCCGGTCATCCCGCTGGAACCCGGGACGCGCCCCCCGGTCGCCCTCGCGACGGAAGCCGCCACCACGGCGGTCATCACGGCGGTCGTCACGCCGGTCGTCACGCCGGTCGTCGCGGCGGCCGTAGCCGCCACGGTCCCCACCGCGCCGATCGCTGTCGCGGCGATCGCTGTCGCGGCGGTCGTTGTCGCGGCGGAAGCCGCCACGGTCACCCCGGTCACCACTGTCCCGTCGCCGCTGGTCGCGCTCCGGTCGGTCGTCGGGAGAGTTGGTGGACATGGTGACTCCTGTCTTCGGTACACAAGCATTGTAAAAACAAAAGGACCCCTGGTCCCAGCTGAACGCTGGTGACCAGGGGTCCTCCAAAGATTGTTCGGCGGCGTCCTACTCTCCCACAGGGTCCCCCCTGCAGTACCATCGGCGCTGTGAGGCTTAGCTTCCGGGTTCGGAATGTAACCGGGCG
>NZ_JBVKBI010000023.1:0-124927 GCF_055639035.1 Streptomyces sp. NPDC107654 | reverse complement strand
GGCTGGACTGGTACAACTACCACCGACCCCACACCGGCATCAGCGGCCAACCACCAGCCAGCCGCGTCACCAACCTCTCCGGACAGCACACCTAGAGCGTCCGCCCCATTTCCGCGACCAGGTCGGCGATGCGCTGCTCGTCCCGCTTGTAGTGGGTCCACTTGCCCACCCGGGTCGCGCGGACCAGGCCCGCGCGCTGGAGCTCCGCCATGTAGGCCGACACCGTCGACTGCGCCAGCCCGGCCTTGGCCTGGATGTGGCTCACGCACACACCCACCTCGGCCGGGTCCGCGATGGCGGCCTCCATCGGGAAGTGCCGCTCCGGCTCACGCAGCCAGCGCAGCATCTGCAGCCGCACCGGGTTGGACAGCGCCCGCAGCGCGTTGACCAGGTCCGGGTCCGGGGTGAGGGCGGTGTCCGTCATGCCTGCGGAGTATAGGCGCCGCCGACGTTTCGAGGAACGTCGATGCGATCCGCTCGACGCTCCCGGGCCGCGCGCCTGTCACTCCGCCTCGCGCGGTCGCAGGTCCACGATGCGGCGGATCTTGCCCACCGACCGTTCCAGCGACTCCGGCTCCACGATCTCCACGTCGACCGACACACCGATGCCGTCCTTGACCGCGGCGACGATGGCCCGGGCGGCAGCCTCCCGCACCTCGGGCGGCGCGTCCGGGCGGGCCTCGGCCCGGACGGTCAGCGCGTCCATCCGGCCCTCCCGGGTCAGACGCAACTGGAAGTGCGGTGCCACACCGGGCGTGCGCAGCACGATCTCCTCGATCTGGGTCGGGAACAGATTGACCCCGCGAAGGATCACCAGGTCGTCACTGCGCCCGGTGATCCTCTCCATCCGCCGGAACGCCCGAGCCGTGCCGGGCAGCAGCCGCGTCAGGTCCCGAGTCCGGTACCGGACGACCGGCATGGCCTCCTTGGTCAGCGAGGTGAACACCAGCTCGCCCCGCTCGCCCTCCGGCAGCACCTCACCGGTGATCGGATCGACGATCTCCGGATAGAAGTGGTCCTCCCACACATGGAGACCGTCCTTGGTCTCCGCGCACTCCTGGGCCACACCCGGACCGATCACCTCGGACAGCCCGTAGATGTCGACGGCGTCGATCGCGCACCGCTCCTCGATCTCCCGCCGCATCCGCTCGGTCCAGGGCTCGGCCCCGAAGACGCCCACCCGCAGCGACGTACCGCGCGGGTCCACGCCCTGCCGCTCGAACTCGTCCAGCAGGGTGAGCATGTAGGACGGGGTCACCATGATGACCGACGGGCGCAGGTCCTGGATCAGCTGCACCTGCCGGGCCGTCATGCCGCCGGACGCGGGGACGACCGTACAGCCGAGGCGCTCGGCGCCGTAGTGGGCGCCCAGACCGCCCGTGAACAGCCCGTAGCCGTACGCCACATGGACGACGTCCCCCGGCCGGCCGCCGGCCGCCCTGATCGACCGTGCCACCATGTCGGCCCACAGGGAAAGGTCGTTGTCGGTGTAGCCGACCACCGTGGGGCGGCCCGTGGTGCCGCTGGAGGCGTGCAGTCGGCGGATCCGCTCCCGGGGCACGGCGAACATGCCGTAGGGGTAGTTCTCCCGGAGGTCGGCCTTGGTGGTGAAGGGGAAGCGGGCCAGGTCGGCGAGCGAACGGCAGTCCTCCGGGCGGACGCCGGCCTTGTCGAAGGACTCCCGGTGGAACGGCACGTTCTCGTACGCGTGCCGCAGTGTGGAGCGCAGCCGCTCCAGCTGCAGCGCCCGCAGCTCCTCGGCCCCGAGCCGTTCGCCCGCGTCGAGCAGGTCCGCCACATCCGACATCGCGACGTCTCCCTCACCACCAGCAGCTTTCGGCCGACCGATCATTCGGTCGACCCGTTCGGGGCCAGTAATCCAGGCCGCGCGGCCGGAATCAAGAGGGCAGCGGGAATTTTCCGTGGGTGACCTCGTGCCGCGTGATCTTCCACGGCGTGATTTCCCGTCCGGTGTGTCCGGGGGCATCGCGTGCCGGGGGCGCACGGCCCGAAGGGCGTTGCGCCCCCGGGGCCTCCGACTCGATGATCGACGGCATGCCCACCTTCCCCACGACCGACGGCACCCGGCTCGCCTACCACCTGCGCGGTGAGGGCGAGCCGCTCGCCGTGCTGCCCGGCGGCCCGATGCGTGCCTCCGCCTACCTCGGCGACCTCGGTGGACTGACCGCCCACCGCCGGCTGGCCCTCCTCGACCTGCGGGGCACCGGTGACTCGCAGGTGCCGGCGGACCCGGCGACGTACCGCTGCGACCGGATGGTCGAGGACGTGGAGGCATGGCGGGCCCACATGGGTCTGGAACACATGGATCTGCTCGCCCATTCGGCGGGTGCCGCCCTGGCGATGCTCTACGCGGCCCGCCACCCGCACCGGATCCGACGGCTGCTGCTGATCAGCCCAACCCGTCCGCCCTCGGCCTGCGAGCCACGCCCGAGGACCGGCTGGCCGCGGCCCGGCTGCGCGCGGACGAGCCGTGGTTCGGACCGGCGTTCCCCGCCTTCCGGTCCTGGCTCCTGGGGGAGGCCGAGTTCGACGACGTGTTCCTGCCGTTCTTCCACGGCCACTGGGACGCCACCGCCCGCGCCCACACGGACGCCGAGCTGGACGAGACCAACGAGGAGGCGGGCGAGCACTACTTCGCCGAGGGCGCCTTCACCCCGGACGCGACCCGGACCGCCCTCGCCGCCCTGACCGCGCCGGTCCTCGTGTACGCCGGCGAGGTCGACGGAGGCCCCTGCCCCGACCTCGCCCGCCGCACCGCCGAGGCCTTCCCGGACGCCGAGTGCACCGTCCAGCCCGGCGCCGCCCACTACCCGTGGCTGGACGACCCGGAGTGGTTCGTGCGCCGGACGCTCGCCTTCCTCGACCGCTGACCGGCCTCAGCGCACGGTGGGCCGTACGCGCCGAGGAACCGGTCCCGGAACGCGTCCGAAGCCCAGGTCGAGGCTTTTGAGCAGGGCCAGCAGCCCGGTCAGCAGGCCCCCGGCGGCGGCGCACACGGGCCGGGCCCGGGCCGGCAGCGCGAGCAGCAGGGCGGCGAGCGCGATGCCCTCGGCCGGCAGGCGCAGGAACGCGCCCGGGACGAGGCCGTCCAGCCGGTTCGGCAGCAGCAACGCACCCAGCAGGAGGACGGCGGCGAGCACGGACGCGCAGGCGGCGGCGCAGCGCCTGACGCGGACGCTCCGGCGGCCGGGCGCGCTGGTGTCAGTCGTCCGGCCAGGCGTGAGGTGAGGCACCCGGGGTCCTTCCGTGCGGGCCGCCGGCCGTCACCCGGGGGTCCGTGAACGGCACGGTCGTGCGCTCAGAGTAATCACCCGTGGTGGTGCCGGCCGCCGGGAACACCGCCCGGACTACGGCTGCTGCTCCGACGCCACCTCGCGTGCCCACCGGTAGTCGGCCTTGCCGCTCGGCGACCGCTGGACGACGTCGGTGATCACCAGCCGGCGGGGCACCTTGTACCCGGCCAGGCGGGTACGGCAGTGGCTCTGGATGTCGGCGAGCGAGGGCCGCGGTGCTCCCGGGCGCAGCTGCACCACGGCCGCCACCTGGTTGCCCCACCTGCTGTCGGGCACACCGGCGACCAGTGCGTCGTACACATCGGGGTGCGCCTTGAGCGCCTGCTCGACCTCCTCCGGGTACACCTTCTCGCCACCCGTGTTGATGCACTGCGAGCCCCGGCCCAGGACGGTGACCACACCATCGGCGTCGACCGTCGCCATGTCGCCCAGCAGAACCCAGCGCTGCCCGTCCTTCTCGAAGAACGTCCCGGCTGTGGCCCCCGGGTCGTTGTAGTAGCCCAGCGGGACATGGCCGCACTGCGCGACCCGGCCCACCTCGCCGGGTGCCACCGGCTCGCGCGTCGCCGGATCCACCACCGCCGTACGGGAGTTGACGCGGATCCGGAAACCGCGTTCGGGTCCCGCGTCCTCGGTCGCGGTGCCGTTGAAGCCCGACTCCGAGGAACCGAAGTTGTTCAGCAGCACCGCGTTCGGGAGCAGCTCGCGGAACTGCCGGCGCACCGTCTCCGACATGATCGCGCCCGACGACGAGACACTGAACAGCGCCGAGCAGTCCGTGCCCTTCAACGGGCCGGCGAGCGCGTCGATCAGCGGCCGGAGCATCGCGTCACCGACCAGCGACATGCTGGTGACCCGCTCCCGCTCCACGGTCCGCAGCACCTCCTCCGGCAGGAACTTGCGGTGCAGCACGACGCGTTGACCGAAGTTGAAGCCGATGAACGCGGTGAGTGTCGACGTGCCGTGCATCAGCGGGGGAGTGGGGAAGAAGGTGATTCCGGCGCCGCCCGCGGCGACCCGCCGCGCCAGCTCCTCCGGTTCCCTCACCGGCTTCCCGGTCGGCGCCCCGCCGCCCAGCCCGGCGAAGAACAAGTCCTCCTGACGCCACATCACACCCTTGGGCATGCCCGTCGTACCGCCGGTGTAGATGACGAACAGGTCGTCCCCGGAGCGCGCGGGGAAGCCCCGCCCGGGCGACCCGGCGGCCTCCGCCTCGGTGAAGGGCACCGTTCCGGGAACGGCCTCGGTGAAGGGCACCCCCTCCGGGCCCGCCGCCCCCGCCCGCGCGGCCGATCTGCCCACCCGCAGCAGATGCCGCAGCTTCGGCGCCCGCGGCAGCGCCCCGGCCACCCGGTCCTCGAACTCCGCGTCGAAGACCAGCGCGACCAGGTCGGCGTCCCGGTAGAGGTACACCAACTCGTCCTCGACGTAACGGTAGTTGACGTTCACCGGGACGATCCTGGCCTTCAGGCAGGCCAGCACCGTCTGCAGGTACTCGACCCCGTTGTACAGGTGCAGGCCCAGGTGCTCACCGGGGCGTACACCGCTGTCCAGCAGATGGTGCCCGATGCGGTTGGCGGCGGCGTCCAGCTCGGCGTAGGTCAGCCGGCGCTCCGCGCCCGTCCCGGGATGGTCGAGGTACACGAGCGCCTCGCGGTCCGGGACCACGTCGACGACCGACTCGAACAGGTCGGCAAGGTTGTACTCCACCGCTTCCTCCTGACCCCGGCACGTCCCGGCGAGAGGCGCATCCGTCGGTTCGCCGGTCATCAGAGCAAAGGGCGCCGCAACTGGGAAGGGCCCGCGGCAATAAATCTGACTGCCTGTCAGAAAACCCTTGAAGTGCTTACCCGCCTCCTGCAACCTGTTCTCGTTCCGACCGAGGGGAGATGGCCCATGGGTGGGACGGAACACCTCACCGTGCAGCGGGAGGGCGCCACACAGGTGCTCACGCTCAACCGGCCCGACGCCAGGAACGCGCTCTCACTGGCGATGCTCGTCGGCCTGTACGACGGCTGGCTGGAGGCCGACGCGGACGACAGGGTCCGCTCGATCGTGCTCACCGGGGCCGGCGGCGCCTTCTGCGCCGGCATGGACCTCAAGGCGCTGGCCGGCGACGGCATGCAGGGGCAGCAGTACCGTGACCGGCTGAAGGCCGATCCCGACCTGCACTGGAAGGCGATGCTGCGCCACCACCGTCCCCGCAAACCGGTGATCGCCGCCGTCGAGGGCCCCTGCGTCGCGGGCGGGACCGAGATCCTCCAGGGCACGGACATCCGGGTCGCGGGCGAGTCCGCGACCTTCGGACTGTTCGAGGTCAGACGCGGTCTCTTCCCGATCGGCGGCTCCACCGTCCGCCTCCCGCGCCAGATCCCGCGCACCCACGCCCTGGAGATGCTGCTCACCGGACGCCCCTACAGCGCGCAGGAGGCCGCCCGTATCGGCCTGATCGGGCACGTCGTCCCGGACGGCGGCGCACTCGGCAGGGCCCTGGAGATCGCCGACCGGATCAACGCCTGCGGTCCGCTGGCCGTGGAGGCCGTCAAGGCGTCGGTGTACGAGACCGCCGAGATGACCGAGGCCGACGGCCTCGCCGCCGAACTCGCCCGGGGCCGGCCCGTGTTCGACACCGCCGACGCCAGGGAAGGCGCCCGCGCCTTCGCGGAGAGGCGGCCCCCCGTCTACAAGCGCGCGTGACGCTCCGCCGGGGTCGGCGGACCGCCGCCCGCGCCCCTGCGGGCCGCCCTCGGTGGGCCGGGCCCACGCGGCGGAGCGTCCATGCCACGGCCCCGCCCCCGGCAGGACCCGCGCCCGCCCCGCACGGCCCCGCGCCCTCACCGCCGACCTCCCAAGGAAGCAGCCCATGCCAGACGTCCTCACCGCCCCGCTCGTCGTGGAGTTCCCGTTCACCCGCTCCCTCGGCCCCGTCCAGAGCGCCTTCCTCACCGGCCTGCGGGAGCGCGTCGTCCTCGGTGTGAGGACGAACGACGGCCGCACCCTCGTCCCGCCCGTCGAGTACGACCCCGTCACCGCCGAGGAGATCCGCGACCTCGTCGAGGTCGCCCCCACCGGCACGGTCACCACCTGGGCCTGGAACCCCGAACCCCGCCGCGGGCAGCCCCTCGAAACGCCCTTCGCCTGGGTCCTGGTCCGGCTCGACGGCGCCGACACCGCCCTCCTGCACGCCCTCGACGCCCCCGGCCCCGACGCCGTGCGCACCGGGATGCGCGTCCGCGTGCGCTGGGCCGGGGAACGCTCCGGCGCCATCACCGACATCGCCTGCTTCGAGCCGCACGACGGCGAGGCGGTCCGGCCGACGGGCCATGCCGGCGCGTTCGCGGAAGCGATCAAGCGTGTCGTCGTGCCCGCCCGCCTCGACTACACCTACTCCCCGGGACGCGCCCAGTCCGACTACATCCACGCCCTCGCCGAGCGGCGCACGGTCGGTGAACGCTGCCCCTCCTGCCGGAAGGTGTACGTCCCGCCGAGGGGTGCGTGCCCCACATGTGGCGTCGCCACCACGGAACACGTCGAAGTGGGTCCCCGGGGCACGGTGACCACCTTCTGCATCGTCAACATCAAGGCGAAGAAGCTCGACATCGAGGTGCCCTACGTCTACGCCCACATCGCCCTGGACGGCGCCGACCTGGCGCTGCACGCCCGTATCGGCGGCATCCCCTACGACCAGGTGCGCATGGGCCTGCGCGTCGAACCCGTGTGGACGGAAGGGGCCCGCCACCCCGACCACTACCGGCCCACCGGCGAACCCGACGCGGCGTACGACACCTACAAGGAGCTGCTGTGACCAGCGAGGAAGCCCCCGGCCCCCGGGACATCGCCGTCGTCGCCTTCGCCCAGACCGACCACCGGCGCTCCACCGCCGAGTCCTCCGAGGTCGAGATGCTCATGCCGGTCCTGCACGACGTCCTGGCCCGGACCGGCCTGCGGACCTCCGACATCGGCTTCACCTGCTCCGGCTCCAGCGACTACCTCGCGGGCCGCGCCTTCTCCTTCACCCTCGCCCTCGACGGCGTCGGCGCCTGGCCGCCCATCTCCGAGTCGCACGTCGAGATGGACGGCGCCTGGGCCCTGTACGAGGCCTGGACCAAGCTGCTCACCGGCGACGCCGACACCGCGCTCGTCTACTCCTACGGCAAGTGCTCGCCCGGCTCCGTGAGGGACGTCCTCACCCGCCAGCTCGACCCGTACTACGTCGCCCCCCTGTGGCCCGACGCCGTAGCCCTCGCCGCCCTCCAGGCCCAGGCACTCATCGACGCCGGCCACACCGACGAACCCGCGCTCGCCGCCGTCGCCGCCCGCAGCAGGTCCGACGCCACCGCCAACCCCCACGCCCAGCTCACGGGCCATGTCCCGCAGGGCGACTACGTGGTACGGCCCCTGCGCACGGGCGACTGCCCGCCCGTCGGCGACGGCGCCGCCGCCGTGATCCTCGCGGCGGGGGAGCGGGCCCGCCGGCTGTGCGAGCGGCCCGCCTGGATCCGGGGCATCGACCACCGCATCGAGGCCCACGGCCTGGGCGTACGCGACCTCACCGACTCACCCTCCACCCGGCTCGCCGCCGAGAAGGCGGGCGCCTTCGAACGTCCCGTCGACACCGCCGAGCTGCACGCCCCGTTCAGCGCGCAGGAGGTGGTCCTGCGCCGGGCCCTGCGGCTGGACGACAGCGTGCGCGTCAACCCCTCGGGCGGCGCGCTCTCCGCCAACCCCGTCATGGCCGCCGGGCTGGTCCGCATCGGCGAGGCCGCCGCCCGCATCCACCGCGGCGCCTCCGACCGCGCCCTCGCCCACGCCACCTCCGGCCCCTGCCTCCAGCAGAACCTGGTCGCCGTCCTCGAAGGGGACCCACGATGAGCAAGGAACCCGTGGCCGTGGTCGGGATCGGCCAGACCCGGCACGTCGCCGCCCGCCGGGACGTGTCGATCGCCGGCCTCGTCCGCGAGGCCGCCCGGCGCGCCCTGGACGACGCGGCCCTGACGTGGGCCGACGTCGACGCCGTCGTCATCGGCAAGGCGCCCGACTTCTTCGAGGGCGTCATGATGCCCGAGCTGTACCTCGCCGACGCGCTCGGCGCCGTCGGCAAACCCATGCTGCGGGTGCACACCGCCGGCTCCGTCGGCGGGTCCACCGCGCTGGTCGCCGCGAACCTGGTGGCCGCGCGCGTCCACGGCACGGTCCTCACCCTCGCCTTCGAAAAGCAGTCCGAGTCCAACGCCATGTGGGGCCTGTCCCTGCCCATCCCCTTCCAGCAGCCCCTGCTCGCCGGAGCCGGAGGCTTCTTCGCCCCCCATGTGCGCGCCTACATGCGGCGCAGCGGCGCCCCCGACACCATCGGCGCCCTCGTCGCCTACAAGGACCGGCGCAACGCCCTGAAGAACCCCTACGCCCACCTCCACGAACACGACATCACCCTGGAAAAGGTGGTGGCGTCCCCCATGTTGTGGGACCCCATCCGCTACTCCGAGACCTGCCCGTCCTCCGACGGCGCCTGCGCCATGGTCCTCACCGACCGCGCCGGAGCCGCCCGCGCGCCCCGCCCGCCCGCCTGGATGCTCGGCGGCGCCATGCGCAGCGAGCCCACCCTGTTCGCCGGGAAGGACTTCGTCTCCCCCCGGGCCGGCCGGGACTGCGCCGCCGACGTCTACCGGCAGGCCGGCATCGCCGACCCGCGCCGGGACGTCGACGCCGCCGAGATCTACGTGCCGTTCTCCTGGTACGAGCCCATGTGGCTGGAGAACCTCGGTTTCGCCGAGGAGGGCGAGGGCTGGAAACTCACCGAGTCCGGCGTCACCGAACTCGACGGCGACCTGCCCGTCAACATGTCGGGCGGGGTGCTGTCCACCAACCCCATCGGCGCCTCCGGCATGATCCGCTTCGCCGAGGCCGCCCTCCAGGTGCGCGGCCAGGCCGGCGAACACCAGCTGGACCGGGCCCGCAGGGTGCTCGGACACGCCTACGGCGGCGGCTCGCAGTTCTTCTCCATGTGGCTCGTGGGCTCCGCGCCCCCCGACTCCTGACCGCCCGCCCGGGAAGGCCCGGCCGGGAGGACCCGGCCGGACTCCGCGAAGGTCGTCCCCGCGTGCCCTGTCCGCCGTAGCGACCGGTCGCTAGGCTGGCCCGCGGACGACGAACCGGGAGGAGCACGGACGTGGCCGAGAGCACCATCCAGCAGCAGCCGCTCGTGGGCTGGGACAAGCCGGAGCTGGACCTCAGCAGCGCGCAGTGGCAGTCCAGCAGCCGAGGCCTGGGCGATGTCCAGATCGCCTTCGTCGAGGGCTTCATCGCGATGCGCAACAGCCGCCGCCCGGAGAGCCCGTCCCTGATCTTCACCCCCGCGGAATGGGGCGCCTTCGTCTCCGGTGCGCGCGAAGGCGAGTTCGATCTCACCTGAACCGGGGGTGTCGAGACCGGATTTCCGGACACGCGACCGACAGCGCCCCGCCGGGGACCGGACCTGAGCGAGGCTGGCCCCAGCAAGGGGGAAGGTCGTGTTCCGGAGGTGAGGTAAGGATGAGCGCTGCGCCGGTCATCGCCGCGGTCGACGGGTCCGCTGACAGCCTGCGCGCCCTGGACTGGGCCCTGGACGCCGCCCGCCGCCGCGCGGCACCGCTGCGGGTGGTGCACGCACGGCAGTACGCCGCCTGGGGCCAGGCCGACGTCCTGGTCGCCGGGCCGCCCGACGTGGAGGGCGACCCGGTCCTCGACGAGGTGCGCGCCCGGCTCGCGGACCGTGCCGGGGACCAGATCGTGGAGTACGTCGCGCTGGAGGGCGTGCCGGGGGCCGTCCTGCCCGAACTGGGCAGCGACGCCCAGCTGTTGGTGCTCGGCTCCCGGGGCCGCGGCGGCTTCGCCAGCCTGCTGCTCGGCTCCAACGGGCTCGCCGCCGCCCGGGACGCCGAGTGCCCCGTGGTGGTCGTCCCCCGGCCCGACCGCGAGGTGCACGGCGAAGGGCCCGCCGAGCCCGGGCCCCGGGTGGTCGCCGGCGTGCACGCCGACAGCCCCGACGACGGCGTCCTCTCCTTCGCCTGCGCCGAGGCCGCACGGCGCGGCGCCCGGCTCCAGGTGATCGCCGCCTACCCGTGGCCGCTGCAGACCTGGTCCGCACCCGGCCAGATGGTGCCGCCGCCGGTCGATCAGGACGCCGTGGAGCACGAGACACGGGTCCTCGCCGAGGGCTTCCTCGCCCCGCACCGGGAGCGCCACCCCGAGGTCCGTGCCTCCGTCGAGGCACTGCCCGGCGACGCGGCCGGCCACCTGGTCGCCGCCTCCAGGGACGCCGACCTGGTCGTGGTCGGCCGGCACCGGCGACGGCTGCTGGCCCCGGCCCGCATGATGGGCTCCGTCACCCAGGCGGTGCTGTTGCACGCGGCGAGCCCGGTCGCGGTGGTCCCGCCGGCCCCGCCGGAGGACTGAGACGGGCACCGCCTAGCAGAGCGCACGGCGGCCCGCAATCCGTCCGGTGCCGACCCCGGCACCGACGGCTGTGGTGCCCGGCGCCATGGTTCCCGGACACACCCGAACCTATGGTTCCGCCACCCCCGGTGCTCCAAGGCGCCGTCCCCGCGCGGGAGCGGCCGGGGCCCGTGTGTCCACCGAAGGAGCCGCCATGCCCCAGCCACCGTCCCGCACGGCGCGCGGAGCACCACCCCGCGCCCGCCTCCTGCTCCGCCTCCTCGCCGTCCTCGCCGTAGTCCTCGGCACCGCACTCGCCGCCCCCGCACCCGAGGCCCGCGCCGCCGTCACACTCACCCGGGTGACCGACTTCGGGACCAACCCGGGCGCCCTCACCATGTACGTCCACCGGCCCGCCACCCTGCCGGCCCACCCGCCGGTCGTCGTCGCCCTGCACGGCTGCACCCAGAGCGCCCAGGTCTACGCCGACAACTCCGGCCTGCCCCAGCTCGCCGACCAGGACGGCTTCCTGCTGGTGCTCGCCGAGACCTCCACCGCCAACAACCCGAACAGGTGCTTCAACTGGTTCCAGTCCGGTGACAACCGGCGCGGCCAGGGCGAGGCCCTGTCCGTCCGGCAGATGGTGAGCCACGCCGTCACCGCCTACGGCGCCGACCCCGGGCGCGTCCACGTCACCGGACTGTCCGCCGGCGGCGCCATGACCGCCGTCATGCTCGCCACCTACCCCGACGTGTTCTCGGCGGGCGCCGTCGTCGCCGGCCTGCCCTACGACTGCACCCGGGACAACAGCCCCTACACCTGCATGAACCCCGGCGTCGACCTGAGCCCGGCCGACTGGGCCCAGCGGGTGCGCGACGCCCATCCCTCGTACACCGGGCCGTGGCCGCGCGCCGCGATCTGGTACGGCGACCAGGACACCACCGTCGTACCGCGCAACGCCACCGAACTGCGCGACCAGTGGACGGCCCTGCACGGCCTGTCCCAGACGCCCACCCGGACCGCCGCCATCGGGCCCGACGCCACCCGGCAGGACCAGTACCTGGCCGCCGACGGCACGGTCGCCGTCGAGGTCGACCGGGTCCCGGGCATCGGACACGGCACCCCGGTCGACCCCGGCACCGGCAGCGAACAGTGCGGCAGCACCGGTGCCCCGTACTTCCCCGACTCGATCTGCTCCAGCCGCTGGATCGCCCGGTTCTTCGGCCTGGACACCACCGGCCCCGGCGATCCCGGCCCCGGCGACCCGGGTGACGGCGGCACCGCCGCCTGCTGGACGGCGAGCAACTACGCCCAGGTACAGGCCGGCCGGGCCACCACCGGCGGCGGCTTCACCTACGCCAAGGGGTCCGGCCAGAACATGGGCCTGTACAACACGTTCGTCACCCACACCCTGAAAGAGTCGCCCACGGGCTACTTCACCCTCGCCGACAGCGCCTGCCCCTGACAGGGAGCCCGGCACCGACACAGCCGCCATGGTGGCCGCACCCCCCTAACGGGTCGTGATCATGGCGGCTCCACACATGTCCGCAACCCCCACACCCGCCCTAGCCTCCAGCGCGTCCCCAACCCGCCGGAGGAACCGCATGCCGCCCCACCCCAGCCCACCGCTCGGCCGCCGTCCACGGCCCGCCCGCCGTACCCGCCGCACCGCCCTGGGCGCTCTCTCCCTCGCCGCCGCCTGCTCCCTCCTGGTCACGCCCGCCACCGCGGCTCCCACCCCGGGGACACCCGACGCACACTGCGCCGGCCGCACCCGGCTGCACGTCCCCGGCGCCGCCCGCCAGCAGGCCGACTGCCTGGACGAGCTGACCACCGCCGGGACCGTGGCCACCGGCCACACCGACCCGGGCGACTACGCGGGCCTCACCCCCAAGGACCTGCCCACCCCCTCGGGTGTCCCCGGCATCCAGATCGACGGCTACTTCCCCGACGGCTCCACCACCAACACCAACCACGGCTGGCACCACGACGCCCAGTTCGTCATCCGTCTGCCCGACCACTGGAACGGCGGCCTGGTGGTCGCCGGCACGCCGGGCAACCGCGAGCAGTACGCCAACGACCGGGCCATCGCCGACTGGGTGCTCGCCCGCGGCTACGCCTACGCCGCCACCGACAAGGGCAACACGGGGACCGCCTTCTTCCGCGACGGCCGCCGGCCCGGCGACGCCATCGCCGAATGGAACACCCGCCTCACCCAACTCACCCACGCCGCCCGCACCGTGGTGGCCCAGCGCTACCACCGGCCCCCGGCCCGCACCCTCGCCACCGGGATGTCCAACGGCGGCTACCTGGTCCGCTGGCAACTGGAGAACCACCCCGAGCTGTACGACGGCGGAGTCGACTGGGAGGGCACCCTCTGGCGCGCCGACGGCCCCAACCTGCTCACCTCCCTGCCGACCGCGCTGCGTCACTACCCCGCCTACGCCGCCGGCGGACCCGGCGCCGCCGAGGCCCGGACGGCACTGCACCGGGCCGGCTTCCCGGCCGGATCCGAGTTCCTGTGGCCGTACCACCACCAGGTCTACTGGGACCTCACCCAGCGCATCTACCGCGAGGAACTCGACCCCGGCTACGACGGCGCCACCGAGGCGGGCACCCCGTACTGCGCCTCCGGCACCCCCGGCTGCGACGCCGACTACGACTACGCGGCCCGCCCCGCCGCCGTCCACCGGGCGGTCGGCCGCATCGCCCTCACCGGACGCGTCGGCAAGCCCCTGATCACCCTCCAGGGCACCCTCGACGTACTGCTGCCGATCAGCGAGGACTCCGACGTCTACGCCCGCATGGTCCACGAGGCGGGCCGCGGCTCCCTGCTGCGCTACTACCGCGTCGAGGACGGCACCCACACCGACGCGCTGGCCGACGCCTTCCCCGGCCGGCTCCGCCCGATGGTGCCCTGCCACCGCGCGGCCTTCGAGGCCCTGGAACGCTGGATCGCGGGGGACGCCGTCCCCCCGGCCGACCACACGGTCCCGCGCCCGCCCGACGCCACACCGGCCACGCTGCTGACCAGCTGTCCCCTGGGCTGAGCGGGGTGCGAGCGGGCCCGACGGACCCGCACATGATCGTTCACCCCGTCACGGCACTTCCCGGGGAGCCCACGTACCATGGCCGCATGTCGTTCCTCCGCCGCCGCAGCGCGACCCCTGCCGGACCCGACTTCGACGTGCTGGCCATGGACCCGGGCGACTGGCCGGGCAACCTCGGTGCGGGCCTGCTGCCCGCGCCCGACGGCACCTGCCAGGGCGTCTTCCTGCGCTACGACCTGTTCGGCGGACGCGGCCCCGCCATGATCATCGGCAATCTGCCGGAGGGCTCCCCGGCCCGCGACGTCACCGACGGGGAGATCCCCTTCGAGGTGGGCCAGCTGCTGCTGGCGCTGGAGAACGACGAGGAGATCACCGTCGTCGGTGTCGAGGACACCCCGGTGCTCCAGGGCGACAACCTCCTGATCGTGCGGCGGCTGAAGCTCTCCGAGAGCCGGATCTCCTGCGTCCAGTTCGACCGCAGCGACGGCGTCCTGGTGACCATCGCCGCCTGGGACCGCCCCATCACCGACGACCTGTACGCCCTGCTGAAGCCGCTCCCGGCGGAGCTCTTCCAGCAGGGCTGAGACACGGCGGGGATCAGGGGCAGGCCCGGGAAGCTGCCGACCGGACTAGCGGGCGGCGGCTTCGAGCGTCACGTCGGCGGCCCGGACGAACGCGATCCGGTGGCCGTACTGGATCTCGTAGTACAGGTCCTCGCCCGCCACGACCCGGTGCGAGTCGGGGGTGAAGGTGACCGCGTAGTAGTACTCGCCCGGCACCTCGTCACCGACCACGTACCGCTGTCCGGCGGGGATCGTGTACGGCAGCGGCACCACCGACTGCGCGGGGACGCCCGCCGGGTAGGCCTCCTTCTCCGGATAGGCACGGCCGTACACCGGGACGCTCGCCAGTCCCTGCCTCGGCGTCACCACGAGACCTCGCGCGGGCACGGCCGCCGGGTCCTTGGGCGGGTTGCGGAACCAGGCCTTCTGCCCCAGGTACCAGATGGCCGTCCAGGCGCCCCAGCGGTCGGCCACCGCGTAACTCTGACCGGTGGAGACCCGCGAGGACAGATCGTTCACGCCGTCCGTCGGGTCCGTCTTCAGGCCGATGTCCCTGACCAGCGGGGCGGCCTCGTCGTGGTCCGTGTACAGCCGCACCTCGCTGGAGCCGTGCGCCGTGCACGGCTCGCCCTTGGTGGTGCAGCCGGTGTAGACGGGCCGGTTGGAGGCGTAGTCCGGCAGCACCGTCACCACCCCGGAGCGGGGGCCGGCCGTGCGCCGGAACGGGTGGCCGAGCAGCTGGAAGTAGTGGCGCCAGTCCCAGTACGGGCCGGGGTCCGTGTGCATCCCCGGGATGCTGGACGCGGTCGGCCCGGGCACGTTGTCGTGGCCCAGGATGTGCTGTCGGTCCAGCGGGACGTCGTACGTCCGGGCGAGGTACCGCACCAGCCGGGCCGACGACCGGTACATCGCCTCCGTGTACCAGGCGTCCGGCGCGGCCAGGAAGCCCTCGTGCTCGATGCCGATCGACTTGGCGTTGACGTACCAGTTGCCCGCGTGCCAGGCCACGTCCTTCGCCTTGACGTGCTGGGCGATCAAACCGTCGGTCGAGCGGATCGTGTAGTTCCACGACACATAGGTGGGGTCCTGGACCAGTTTCAGGACCCCGTCCCAGGAGCCCTCCGTGTCATGGATGACGATGTACCTGATGCTCTGCGAGTCCGGGCGGTCGCCGAGGTCGTGGTTGCCGTAGTCGTTGTCGCCGAACTCCTCGTACGGCGCCGGGACCGACTCGCACGACACCGACTTCGGGCACTCGGTGCCGTCGGCCGGCAGGGTGCGCAGCCCGGCCCGCCCAAGCGGGGCGGTGTCGGCGGTCAGCCGCGGCTGCGCGGCCAGGGTCACCAGCTGGCCGTCGTCCGTGGTGCGTTCCTCGCCGGTGCGCAGCACGTCGTACACGTCGTCGGCGTACGCGGCGGCGGTCGCCCTGTCGTCGGCGCCGGAGAAGACGGCCACCGCGCCGTACCAGTCGGCCGGGTCGGCGCTCGGCGGCTCGCCTAGCCGCTTCTGCGCGGCGGCGAGCAGGGCGGCGCCGCCGGCCACGTTGGCCGCCGGGTCGGTGCGCAGCTCTTCCGCCGGCAGGCCGGACAGCTCCGCGGCCCGCGGCAGCGTCTTCAAGCGGGCCGGAAGCGCCGACTCGGCCGGCGCCTCGGCGGTGGGACGCAGCGCGGCCCGGGCGGAGTCGCCCCGTGCGTCCTCCGTCCCCTCGGCGAAGTGTTCCGTGGCGGCGATCGCCGTGCGCGCGTCGGTGAGGTGCATCGGGCCGTAGCCGCCGGTCACACTCGGCGCGCCGCCGTGGGCGTCCCAGCGGGACTGGAGGTAGGAGACGGCCAGCAGAACGCTCTGCGGTACGTGGTACTCGGCCGCCGCGGCGGCGAACGCGTGCTGCAGCCGGTGCGTGGAGGAGTCCGTGGCGGTGGGGGCCGGGGCCGCGCCGAGCAGGGGCAGCAGCAGGGCCGCGGAGGAGAGCGGGACGGCGGTTCGCCGCAGACGTCTGTGGCCGGGGGTCGACGTGGGGTCGGTGGCGGATCCTCGCAATGCGGCCTCCTGTGACGGGCGGAGCGTGGCGGGGCGTGCGGCGCCGAGCTGGGTCAGTGGTACCGGCTTGCCGACGATCCGTCAATGATGCCCACAGGATGGCGATTTACCACGTCACGGAGGGTTTCCGGCGAGTTTCGCGGCGGCGGTGCGCGGGCCTGCGGGGCGTCACTGGCATACACCAGTGGCCACCCGCGCGAGGCGGACACGAAAGCGCGGGGGCGGACACGGCGCGGCCGGCCCTGCGGTGCAGCCGCCGGCGGTGCGTGAGGCCGCGGCCCGAGGGGAGCAAGCGCCGGCGCGGACACGAAGGTCCGCGGTGCGCCGCCGCTCAGGGCGCACCGCGGAGCCGTCGTCCCCGTCAGCGAGTGCCGACCGCCGCGCGGACGGCCCTGCGGGCCATCTGACAGTCGTCGTGCAGCCGCCTGAGCAGCAGCCGCTGTTCCTCGCCGGACGGCGCGGCACCCGGGTGGGCCGCGCCCGGTGCCACCGGGGCCGCGTCGTGCATCGAACGCTGCACGGCCGTCTCGTACGTACGGATCTCCCGGGTCAGCAGGAGCATCAGGTTCACCAGGAAGGCGTCCCGGGAGGCCGGGCCGGCCGACTGGGCGATCTGGCTGATCTGCCGCCGGGCCACCGGCGCGTCCCCGAGGACCAGCCACAGCGTCGCCAGGTCGTACCCCGGCAGATACCAGCCCGCGTGCTCCCAGTCCACCAGCACTGGACCGGCCGGTGACAGAAGGATGTTCGAGAGCAGGGCGTCGCCGTGGCAGAACTGGAGCATGCCGTGCCGTCCCACCTCGTGGGCGATGCCGTGCAGCAGCTTCTGCAGGTCGCCGAGGTCCCGGTCGGTGAGCAGGCCCAGTTCGTGGTACCGGGAGATCCGGGCCGCGTAGTCCAGCGGCATGTCGAAGGTGCCCGCCGGGGGCCGCCAGGCGTTCACCCGGCAGATCGCGCCGAGCGCGGCCCGGATGTCCGCGCGGGGCGGCGCCTCCGTGGGGTGCCGCTGGAACGCCGCCGTCCGGCCCGGCATGCGCTCGATCACCAGCGTGCAGTTGTCCGGGTCCGCCGCGATCAGCCTCGGCACCCGGACCGGCGGCCGGTGCCGGACGAACGAGCGGTATGCGGCTATTTCCTGACGGCTCCGCTCCACCCAGGCCGGCGAATGGTCCAGGAGACACTTGGCCACGGCCGTGCTGCGTCCCGTCGTCCCGACGAGAAGGACGGACCGTCCGCTGCGCCGCAGGACCTGCACCGGGGCGAACTCCGGGCAGATCCGGTGCACCGCGGCGAGCGCGGTGCGCAGCTGCGCACCCTGGGGGCCGGACAGGTCGAGCCTCCCGCTGAGCGGCTGGGTCCCGGGCTGGCCGGGGATCCGCCGGGGGCGGGCCCCGACCGGTACGGGGCCGCTCGGTCGGGCCGCCGGATCGAGGTACGGCCCGCCGCCCGCCGGGCGGGGGCGCAGCGGACGGGGCGGGGCGGACACGGAGGACGATGCTGCGTACATGGGAGAACAGATCCCTTCGTGTGCCTGCGGTGCCTGCCTGTGCGTCTCACGCGCAACCCGTCCCGGCCGCCCGGGCACACCCTGGGGAGAGTGCCCGGCAGTTGCCGTCCTGTGCCGTCACGCGCCCTCGGGTGGAAGGCGGCGACCGGGTCGGGGTGGCGCTTTCCTACCTGACACCCGATGCCCAGTGGCACACCATCTGGCGGACCCTGGCGAACCCTGGCGAATAGTCGCCCGGCAACCTCCGCGGGGCTACTGTCAACTCAGCCGAGAACCTGGGGGCTTGACGTGAGCGGACAACCCAACACCCGACTGGCGGACCTGTTCGGCCTGGCCGGCTGGTCGAAGGGCGAACTCGCGAGACTGGTCAACCGGCAGGCGGCGGCCATGGGCCACCCCCAGCTGGCGACCGACACCTCCCGGGTGCGGCGGTGGATCGACACGGGAGAGATCCCGCGCGATCCGGTGCCGCGGGTGCTGGCGGCTCTGTTCACCGAGCGTCTCGGCCGTGTCGTGACCATCGAGGACCTCGGTCTGGTGCGGCACGGGCGTGCAGGGAAGCGGCAGCCCGACGGGATCGAGGAACATCCCGAAGGAGTGCCGTGGGCGCCCGAACGGACCGCCGCGGTCCTCACCGAATTCACGGGAATGGACCTCATGCTCAACCGACGCGGCTTGGTGGGCGCGGGCGCCGCGCTCGCCGCGGGATCCACGCTCAGCAGCGCCATGTACGACTGGCTGCACACCGACCCGGCCCTGAAGGCCGACGCTCCTGTCCTCGACGACCCCCTGCACGCCGACCCCGCCGGGTTCGACCGGTACGAGGCCGCCCCCATCGGGTCCCAGGAGATCGAGGAACTGGAGCGCTCGGTCGAGGTGTTCCGCGCCTGGGACGCGGCCCGTGGCGGCGGGCTGCAGCGCAAGGCGGTCGTGGGGCAGCTCAACGAGGTGGGCGGCATGCTCGCCTACCACCATCCACCCCATCTCCAGCGGCGCCTGTGGGGCGTCGCCGCCAACCTGGCGGTCCTCGCGGGCTGGATGTCGCACGACGTCGGCCTGGAGCCCACGGCGCAGAAGTACTTCGTCATCGCCGCCCACGCCGCCAGAGAGGGCGGGGACCGCCCGCGCGCCGGTGAGGCGCTGTCCCGGGCGGCCCGGCAGATGGTGCACCTGGGCCGCCCGGACGACGCCCTGGACCTGATGAAGCTCGCCCAGTCCGGGGCCGGCGACCGCCTGCAGCCGCGGACGAAGGCGATGTTCCACACCATCGAGGCCTGGGCGCAGGCGTCGATGGGCAAGGGCCAGGCCATGCGCCGCACGCTCGGGCAGGCGGAGGACCTCTTCGTCTCCGACCGGCAGGACGTGGAACCACCGGACTGGATGCAGACCTTCAAGGACGAGGACCTGTACGGCATGCAGGCGCTCGCCTACCGCACCCTGGCGGAGTTCGACCCGGACGCGGCGGCGCACGCGCAGTACTACGCGGAGAAGGCCCTCGCGCTGCGCGTCGACGGCCGGGAACGCTCGAAGATCTTCGACCATCTGTCCATGGCGTCGGCCTGTTTCATCGCCGACGACCCGGAACAGGCCGACCGCTACGCACGGCTGGCCCTGATGTCCATGGGGTCGAACTCCTCGCGTCGCACCTGGGACCGGCTGCGGCAGATGTACCGGCTGACCGCGGAGTACGCCGGCTATCCGACGATCCACGAGCTGCGGGAGGAGATCAGGCTCGCTCTGCCCAAGCCGAGGCCCAGGACCGACGGCAGCAGCGCACAGGCATAGGGGGCCTGTGCGCCGTCCGGCCCCACGGGGTCGGCTGCCGTCACGCGGTGACCTTGGCGACGAGCACGCACGCGTCGTCCTCGCGCCCGGCCCCGCCGAACTCCTCGACGACCGTCCGCACACAGTCCTGCGCGGTGCGCGCCGCGCCGAACCGTGGGGCGAGGCCGAGCAGCCGGTCCACGGCCGCTGTCCTGCCGTGGCCCGACATCAGCCCGTCGGTGTGCAGGAGGAGCAGGTCGCCGGGGTGCAGGGGGACGACGGACTGTCCGTAGACGGCGCCCGAGGAGGCACCGAGGAGGACGCCGTCCGGTGCGTGCAGTGGGTGCCCCGTCCCGTCGCGGTACAGCAGCGGGGCGGGGTGTCCCGCCTGCGCCCAGACCAGGGTGCGGTCCTCCGGACGGTAGTGGCAGCAGACGGCGCTGCCGAGGGCGGGCTGCACGGTGGTGTCGAGTAACTGGTTGAGCAGGGTGAGCAGATGACCGGGCTGTGTGCCGGCCAGTGCCATGCCGCGTAAGGCGCCGAGCAGCATCGCCATGCCGGAGGCGACGGCCACGCCCTGTCCGGTGAGGTCGCCGACGGTGAGCAGGGTCTGGCCGTCGGACAGCTCCAGCGCGTCGTACCAGTCCCCGCCGATCAGTGTGGGGGTGGCGGCCGGGAGGCGGTGGGCGGCCAGGTCCAGCGCGGCCGGCCCCTGGTGCGGGAGCCGCAGGGAGCCGCGCCATGGCGGTAGCACGGCTTCCTGCAGCTCTGCCGCGATCCGGTGCTCGGTCCGCTCCCGCCGGCGGTGGTGGTGCAGCGAGTCACGGGTCTCGCGCACCGTCCGCTGGCTGCGGCGCAGTTCGCTGACGTCGCGCAGCACGGCCCACATGGAGGTCGTGCCGCCGTCGGCGCCGAGCACGGGTTCGCCCATCATGTGCACGGTCCGCACGGAGGTGTCGGGCCGTACGACACGGAACTCGCCGTCGATCGGCTTGGCGTCGACCAGGCAGTCCGTGACCATCGCGGTCAGCTTGGGCCGGTCCTCCTCCAGGACCAGGCTGGGCAGCTCGTCCAGGGTGAGGGCGGGGCGGGCCGGGTCGAGGCCGAGGATCTGGTACAGCTCCCCGGACCAGGTGGCCTCGTCGGTCAGCAGGTCCCACTCGGCGCTGCCGACGCGGCTGAGCAGTGAGCCGCTCGGGGCGCCGGCCGGTGCGGTCCGTCCGGCGGGCGGCCGGGCGGGCGGTACGTCGGGTTCGGCGGGGGCGGGGCCGTCCCGCAGTTGCGCCAAATGGGCGTCCAGGTCGTCCAGTTGGTGCGCGGCGAGGTCGTACAGGGCGCGCTGCCAGCGTTCCTCGGGGTCCGTACCGTCACTCCGGGTGTCCCGCCGTACGGCGTCCACGTCACCCTTGAGCCGCCGTGCCTGTGTTATCAGCGCCTCGACCGAGCCGCGCCCGGGCGGCTGGGCGGCTGGGCGGTCCGCGGAGACTGGGGACGGCATGACGCACTCCGATGGGGGGACGAAACGGCGGGGACGACGGGGGACCGCTACGACTGTTGCACAGCCCGCGACGCGCTGTAAGGGATTTGGCAACACACGATACGGTGGTGCTTCTGGCATATGCCAGAGTCTTCCCGGACTGTTCCGAAGGTACGGATGACGTAGGCGCGGGAGTCGTCAAGTCGTACGTCACTTACGCGAGTTGAGGCAGGCGGGCAGTCCACGGACCGGTGTTCAGGCGCGTGTTCGTCGCTTCTCTGTTCCATGATGGCGCGGCGCGGCCGGTACCGGTCGAACTCTGACCGGAATTGACGCCATGCGAGGAGCCCCCGCGGACTCCTAAGGACATGGACATCACCGTCGAACAGCTCGCCGAAGCCCGGCTGGTCACCGCCCAGGACCGGGAGGTCATGGTGCCGGCCACCCTGCGCTACACCGCCGTCGATCCCCTCGCCGTGTTCGTGGACTTCCCGGCCGAGGCCGCGCTGCACGGCGAGGAGGTCACCTGGACCTTCGCGCGCACCCTGCTCGACCAGGGCCTGCGGGCTCCCGCCGGCCACGGCGACGTGCAGATATGGCCGTACGGCCGGACCCGCACGGTCGTGGAGTTCCACTCGCCGCACGGCATGGCCCTGCTCCTCTTCCCGGCCTCGGCGCTGCGGTGCTTCCTCCTGCGCACGTACGACGTGGTGGCGTCCGGGCAGGAGGACGTGGCCGGGGTGGTGGAGCGGGGGCTGAGCGCGCTGTTCGGTGGGGTGTGAGCGGCGGATGGGGGCCGCGCGCCTGTCGCTCCTGTTCGTCCCCGCCTCATGCGCGGGTACGGCCGCTGACGAGGCCGCACGCGCTCCGGCCGGCGGTGTGCCGCGGGGGCACCCCCCTGGGCGAGGGCGGAGCGGACGACGGGGCGGCGAGCGTCAGCGGCCGGCGGCGTACGGCTCCGGGCGCGGGGCGAGGTCGACGGCCACCCGGCGGCCCGAGTCCAGGGCCCGGACCCCCGCCTCGGCGACGACGGAGGCCGCGTAGCCGTCCCAGGCGTCCGGGCCGGTGACCTCGCCGCGGCGGGCCGCGTCGACCCACGCCTGCACCTCACGGTCGTAGGCGTCGGCGAAGCGGACGAGGTAGTCCTGGGCCACCTCCTCGCGGGCGGTGCCCCCTGCGGTGACCACCATGGTGCGCTCGTCGCCGATCCGGGCGCTGCCCGCCTCGCACACGGCCTCGCAGCGCACCTGGTAGCCGAAGCCGCAGTTGACGAAGACCTCCACGTCCACCAGGGCGCCCCGCTCGGTCTCGAAGAGCACGAACTGCGGGTCCAGCAGGCCCTCGGGCGCCCCCGGGGACGGTGTGGGCCGCAGCACGGTGACCGCCGTCAGCTCCTGTCCGAGCAGCCAGCGGGCCGCGTCGATCTCGTGCGAGACCGAGCTGTTGACGAGCATGGCGCTGGTGAAGCCGGCGGGGGAGGAGACGTTGCGGTGCGTGCAGTGCAGCATCAGGGGCCGGCCCAGGCCGCCCCCGTCCAGCAGGGCCTTCAGCCGCCGGTACTCGGCGTCGTAGCGGCGCATGAAGCCGATCTGGGCCAGGCGGCGGCCGATCCGTGCCTCGGCCTCCACGACCCGCAGCGCGCCCGCGGAGTCCGGAACCATGGGCTTCTCGCACAGCACCGGCAGCCGGCGGGCGAAGGCGGCGAGCAGCGCCTCCTCGTGCGCGGGCCCGGGGGAGGCGATCAGGACCGCGGCGACGCCCGGCGCGTCCAGCGCGGCCACCGGGTCCGTGTGCACGGTGACCCCGTCCAGGCCGGCCGCCGCCTCCTCCGCCCGGTCGACATCGGGGTCGGCCACCGCGGCGACCCTGGCTCCACTGACCACTCGGTCGAGACGCCGTATGTGATCGGCCCCCATGTGTCCGGCACCCAGTACCGCCACGCCCAGCAGGTCACCCATGTGCGCGCTCCCTTACGCCGACGATCACGCCGTAGCGTACGCCGACGCAAGAGAGCCGCTGTGGCGGTGTGCTCCCGGCGATTTCCGGGATTTCCGGGGATCAGTACCGCAGCACTCCGGCGATCCCGGCGGCGTCGCCGAGCGCCCCGTCGGGCACGAAGCGGACCTCGGCGCCGGTCTGCAGGCACTGCTCGACGATCTCGTCCACGATGTCGTCGCGGGCGTCCGGATCACCGGGTTCCGCCGGCACCAGGTGCTCGCCCAGATCGCGGACCGTGGCCCGGAAGTTCTCCTCCACGGCCAGCAGCCGGACCCGGCCCTCTAGGGCGCTCTGCCGCAGCTCGTCCAGCCCGGCCGCGTACGTCCGGTGACCGCGCGCCGAGGTCAGCTCCCCGACCACGGCGGTGGTGTCCTTGCGGGACTCCTCCGCGAGCACCGGCCGCAGCGCCTGCCAGACGGCCTCGGGGCCGGCGTGTCCGAGACCGCCGCGCGGGACGTGGACGGCCGCCTTGGCGACGCTGCCGACCTCGTCCATCAGGGACAGGGCCTCCTGGTCGCCCATGACGTACAGCGGCCGGGGCTGCTCGCGCAGGACGGTGGCCATGGCGGTGTCCGCCTCGCGCAGGAACTGACGGGTGCCCTCGTCGCTGAAGGTGCTCGGCAGCCCGCCCGTGCGCATCTGGCGCTCGGGGTCGAAGTTCACCTGCCGGCGCTCCAGCGGGAAGCCGCCCGAGCGGTCCCGCACGACACGCTGCTCGCCGCCGTTCCACAGGGTGACGCGGTCGGCGGAGACCGACAGCACCCAGTAGGGCCGCTCGGCGGCCTGTGCGGCCACCAGGTTGCGGGTGAGGAAGGTGTCGGACAGCACCACCCGCTCGGGGACGGCGCGCGCCAGGGACCACACCTGGTGCTCGCCGGGGGCGGCGAAGATGGCCAGGCCGTCCTCGGCGTGTGCCAGGTCCACCTCCGCCAGCGCCCGGTCGAGCTGTGCGACGACCTCGTTGCGCCGCTCACGGGTGACGGCGGGGTCGGCCTCCAGACGTCGGCGGGCCTCGGTGACCATGTTGCGCAGCCGGACGGGATCCTGGCCGTTCTCGGGTTCCCGGCGGTGCGTCGGGGTCAGCACGGACACCGCGGGATACGGGCGCGGGCGCCGCAGTTCGGCGAGGGTCGCGGGACTCAGTGCGTGCTCCATGACACGACGATAGGGCCGATTCACCTGTGCGGCATTCGGGGTAATCCGGACCCGGGTGTACCGCCGTTCCCACTGGAAGTCTCGGTCCGGCCGCCGGTGACGCGGGGGCCGGCGGGCGGTTACCGTACCGGTCGGTAACCGAAGCGCGCCGCACCCCGGGAGACACCATGCCGCAGCTCGACGTCGACGGAGCGAGACTGGCGTACGACGACGAGGGCCCCCGCGACGCGGCGGACGCGCCCCTGGTGTTCGTGCACGGCTGGACCGCGAACCGGCACCGCTGGGACCACCAGACGGCGCACTTCTCCGCACGGCGCCGGGTGATCCGGCCGGACCTGCGCGGGCACGGCGAGAGCACCGGGGCCGGGGTGCCCACCGTCGCCCACCTCGCGGCGGACGTCGTGGCCCTCCTGGACCACCTCGGGGTGGCGCGGTGCGTGCTGGCCGGCCACTCGATGGGCGGGATGGTCGCGCAGACGGTCGCCCTCGCGCACCCGGACCGGGTGGAGCGGATGGTGCTGGTCAACTCGATCGGCCGGATGACCTACAGCCGCGGCCGGGGCCTGCTGATGGCGGCCTCCACCCTCTTGCCGTACAGGCTGTTCGTGGCCGCCAACATCCAGCGGGCCTTCGCCCCGGGCCACCCGCGCGAGGAGGTCCGGGCGCAGATCCGCGCCTCCGCGGCCACCCCGCGCGAGGTCGTCATGACGCTCTACGGCGCGATGCGGGCCTTCGACGTCCTGGACCGGGCCGGCGAGATCGCCGTGCCGACCCTGATGGTGCACGGCTACCACGACGTCCAGCTGCCGGTGCGGCAGATGCTCCGGCTGGCCAAGGCCTGCCCCGACGCGGTCGTCCGCATCCTGGACGCGGGTCACGAGCTGCCGCTGGAGAAGCCGGCCGAACTCACCAAGGCGCTCGACTCGTTTCTGTCCGCGAAGCCGTGACACATCCGCGACTTGAGGAAGTTTTTGCCCGTGGCCGGATCTGGTCGCCCCTGATGCGAGAGCGCGCCGGTCCGTGCATTTTGCTGAGGCAAAACACGGCCGAAATCGTGGGGCTGCCGACCGGACCGGGTCGCGGCCGCGTTGACGCACCCGGGTGCCTGACGGAGGCTCGTCATATAGGTGCTCGATACAACTGGTTTGCCGGCCGGTCGTCCCTCACCGCGGAACCGCAGGTGAGGACGGGGCCCCCGGGCAGCCGGAAGCAGGAGGTAGCGCATGTGCGGCATCACCGGATGGGTCTCTTTCGACCGTGATCTGACCGCCGAGGCCACCACATTGCATGCGATGACCGAGACGATGGCCTGCCGGGGCCCGGACGACAGCGGCACCTGGACCGAGGGCCCCGCCGCCCTGGGCCACCGCCGGCTCGCCATCATCGACCTGCCCGGCGGCCGCCAGCCGATGACCGTGGGCACCCCCGAGGGCACGGTCGCCCTCGTCTACTCCGGGGAGGCCTACAACTTCACCGAGCTGCGCCGCGAACTGACCGACCGGGGCCACCGGTTCACCACCGACTCCGACACCGAGGTCGTCCTGCACGGCTATCTGGAGTGGGGCGACGCGGTCGCCGAACGCCTCAACGGCATGTACGCGTTCGCCGTGTGGGACGGCCGCCGCGACAAGCTGGTGATGATCCGCGACCGCATGGGCATCAAGCCCTTCTACTTCTACCCGACCCGCGATGGAGTCCTGTTCGGCTCCGAACCCAAGGCGATCCTCGCCAACCCGCTGGCCCGGCCCCGCGTCACGCTGGACGGCCTGCGCGAGTTGTTCGTCATGGTCAAGACGCCCGGACACGCCATCTGGGACGGCATGCGCGAGGTCGAGCCCGGCACCGTCGTCACCGTCGACCGTTCCGGCCTGTCCACCCGGGTGTACTGGCGCCTGGAGACCCGCCCGCACACCGACGACCGCGACACCACCGTCGCCACCGTGCGCTCGCTCCTCGACGACATCGTGCGCCGCCAGCTCGTCGCCGACGTGCCGCGCTGCACCCTGCTCTCCGGCGGGCTCGACTCCTCCGCCATGACCGCGCTCGCCGCCCGCCAGCTCGCCGTGCACGGCGAGAAGGTGCGCAGCTTCGCCGTCGACTTCGCCGGGCAGGCCGAGAACTTCGTCGCCGACGAACTCCGCGGCACCCCCGACACCCCCTTCGTGCACGACGTCGCCCGGCTCGCCGGCACCGACCACCAGGACATCGTGCTCGACGCCGAGGCCCTCGCCGACCCCGCCGTGCGCGCCCAGGTGATCCGGGCCCGCGACCTGCCCTCGGGCCTCGGCGACATGGACAGCTCACTGCTGCTGCTCTTCCGCGCCATCCGGGAGAAGTCCACGGTGGCCCTGTCCGGCGAGTCCGCCGACGAGGTCTTCGGCGGCTACCTCCAGTTCTTCGACGAGGAGGCGCGCCGCGCCGACACCTTCCCGTGGCTGGCGATGATGGGCCGCCACTTCGGCGAGGACGCCGGCGTGGTGCGCGCCGACCTCGCCAAGTCCCTCGACCTGGAGGCCTACATAGCCGACGGTTACCGCACCGCCGTCGCCGGCATCGACCGGCTGGACGGCGAGAGCGACTTCGAGTACCGGATGCGGCAGATCAGCCACCTGCACCTGACCCGTTTCGTGCGCATGCTGCTCGACCGCAAGGACCGGATGAGCATGGCCGTCGGCCTGGAGGTCCGGGTGCCGTTCTGCGACCACCGGCTGGTCGAGTACGTCTACAACGCCCCGTGGGCGCTGAAGTCCTTCGACGGCCGGGAGAAGAGCCTGCTGAGGGAGGCGGCGGCGGACGTCCTGCCGCGCTCGGTGTACGACCGCGTCAAGAGCCCGTACCCGTCCACGCAGGACCCCCGGTACGCCCGCGCCCTCCAGGAGCAGACCAGGGAACTGCTCGCCCGGCCCGCCCACCCCGTCTTCGACCTGGTCGACCGGGACCGGGTCCGCACGGCCGCCGAGCGCGAGGCGCCGGTCAGCACACAGGCGGCCCGGCGCGACCTGGAACGCACCCTCGACCTGGCGGGGTGGCTGGACCTCTACGCGCCCGAGCTGGTCCTCAGCTGAGCCCGACGGCGCGGTCCGCGGCCGCCGCGGACCGCTGCCACCACGTGGTCACCGGCTCCCACACCAGGACCCGCCGGCCGGTGCCGAGCCGCCCGGCGGTGAAGGAGCGGCCCCAGTGCGCGGCCGAGGCCGCCACCGTGACCGTGTCCACCCGGCGGGCCTCGGGGTCGCGCGGGTCCTCGATGGTCCGGACGTCGGCGTAGGCGGTGCCGCGCACCGCGAGCCGGTACGTCCCCGTGCCGCCGTCCGGCACGGGCAGCGCCGCCCCGTCCAGGTCCCCGAAGGTGACCGTGGGCACGCGGTCGACGAGACACGCGCGCGTGCCGTGGTTGGCGACCCCGACCCGCAGCACGGCCGGGTGGCCGGGCACGGCCTTCGCCCGCACCGTCAACGCCTTCTCGGCGCAGCGGGCGGTCCGGTCGGGCCCGGCGGCGGCCTGGCTCTGCGGCGCGGCGAGCAGCAGGCCCGCCACGGCGGCGGAGGCGGCGGGTACGGCGATGGCGGTGCGGATACGCATGAGGGGATCCCCTGTCGCGGTCACGTACGGGATGCGGCGGCCCGGGGCGCGCCTCACCCCGGTCTGACGACCGGGGTGACAGGAAGGTTGCCCCGGTTCGCGGCTGTTACCCGGTCGGGCCCCCGCCGGCACGGCCCGGCGGGACACCCGGCCGCCGGGCGGACGGGGGTTCCTCAACCGGTGCCGTCCGAGGTGACGTCCCCGCCCGGCGCGTCCGCCGGGCAGGAGCTGCCGCTCGGAGGCAGCGAGCCGTACAGCAGGAACTCGTCGACCTTGCGGTGCACGCACTTGGACGAGGAGTACCCGGTGTGGCCCTCGCCCTTGTTGTCGAGCACCACCGCCGACGGTCCGAGCCGGCGGGCCGTCTCCACGGTCCACCGGTACGGGGTCGCGGGGTCGCCGCGCGTGCCGATGAGCAGCATCTTCGCGGAGTGCACGTCCTTCACGCGGTCGCGGATGAAGTCGGTGCCGCGGGGGCGGCCGTAGCACATCAGCAGCTGGGTCAGCCGGTAGCGGCCGAACACCGGCGAGGCCTGGTCGTACGCGGTCCGCAGCTCCTTCAGGTCCTTGGTGATCCGGGTCGCGGTGGGCCGGTCGGGGTCGTCCGCGCAGTTGATCGCCATCAGGGCGGCCGGCAGGTTGTCCGCCGGGACCTCGGACGCGTCGACCAGCCCGCCGTCCCCCCGGGGCCGTCCCGCGGGCAGTCCGATGCCGCCCGTGGAGAAGGCGAGCACGCGCCGGGTGTCGCCGTCCTCGATCAGCGAGGCCAGCGCGCGCTCCAGCGAGGGCCACAGCTCCCTGCTGTACAGGGCCTGCCCGATGGCGCCCACCAGGTCCTGGCCGGAGAACGAGCCGCCGAAGTCGCCGGGCACCGGGTTCTCGTCGAGCGAGTGCACCAGGCGCAGCACCCGGGCGCCGGCCGTCCGCCGGTCCTCCCCGAACGGACAGCCGAGATCCGTCGTACACCAGTCCAGGAAGTCGTCCAGAGCCGTCTGCTGCCCCTCGGCGCCCGCGATCCCCTGCTCCGCCAGCGGCTCGGTCAGCGTGTCCACGCCGTCCAGGACGACCCGGCCGACCTTGCCCGGGAACTGCGCCGCGTACACCGCGCCGAGCCGGGTGCCGTAGGAGAAGCCGAGGTAGTTGAGCTGCTGGTCGCCGAGCGCCTGGCGGATGACGTCGAGGTCGCGGGAGGCGTTCACGGTGCCGATGTGCGGCAGCACCGGGCCGGAGTGCCGGGCGCACTCGCCGGCGGCCGACCGCAACCGTCTGAGCAGTGCCTGCGGGCGGCCGAGGTCGGTGTCCTCCTCCGCCACCGCCGAGGCCACGTCGGTGCCCTCCCCGCAACTGACGGGGGAGGACCGGCCGACACCGCGGGGGTCGAAGGTGACCACGTCGTAGCCGTTGGTCAGGTCCATGAACTGCCTGCCCTCGGCGGCAAGCTCGGGGATGCCGGCGCCGCCGGGACCGCCGAAGTTCAGCACCACCGAGCCGCGCGAGTCCCCCGTGGCGCGGTAGCGGGCCAGCGCGATGTGGAGGGTGCCCGCCCGCGGCCGGGCGTAGTCGAGCGGGACGGTGACCTTGGCGCACTGGAGGTCCTTCGGCATGTCCGGGCCCTCGCAGGCACCCCAGACCGGCTTCTGCCGGTAGAAGCGGGACAGGTCCGGCTGCGGCCGGTCGGCGGCAGCCGCGGGCAGCCCGGCTCCGAGCAGCGCCAGGGCGAGGGCCGAGGCACCCGCGCAGCGCCGCACGGCGGGCCGTGTGGACAGCTTGGCCAGCATGGATCGCCTCCCGGGCGCCCGCCGGCGCCCTCGCATCACCATAAGCGGGCCCCGGACGGGCCGCCTCCGGGCGAGCGGGCCGCCGGCTCCCGCCGTACACTCCGCCCCGCCGTACGAGCCATCCGCCATGCCCCGTTGGTGATCGTTCTGCGGCTTTGCATCCTGTTCGATAACAGTGACGCTCGATGGGGTGAAAGACCGATAAGCCATAACTCCGATGGTTCTCCTGCGTTTTACGAGGTGCGGGTGACCACCCGCGACGACGTCTGGAAGGCAGGGAACCTATGAGACGGGCTACCCGAAACGGTGTGATCGCCGTCGCCGCCGCGTCCGGCGCGATGGCCGTGGCACTGCCGGTGTCCGCCGCCTTCGCGGCGGGCGGGGCCGACGCCGACGGCACGGCGGCCGGCTCGCCCGGGCTGGTCTCCGGCAACGGCATCCAGCTCCCGGTGCACGTCCCGGTCAACGTCTGCGGCAACACGGTGAACGTCGTGGGACTGCTCAACCCGGCCGCGGGCAACGCGTGCGCCAACCGGAGCGCCGGGAAGAGCCGCGCGGGACAGGGCGGCGCCACGGCCGCGCCCGGCGGGGCCTCCGCGCACGGCCGTACCACCGACGCACCCGGCGTGATCTCCGGCAACGGCATCCAGTTGCCGGTCGACCTGCCGGTGAACGTCACCGGCAACAGCGTCGACGTGGTCGGCGTCGGCAACCCCGCCATCGGCAACCACGCGGCCAACGAGCCCGGCGACACCCCCCGGACCCCGAAGCCGCCCGCTCCGACACCCCGGGCCCCGAAACCCCCGGCCCCCGCCCGCGCCCACCCGGCCCCCCACGCCCCGCGCCCGGCGGCGTCCTCGCTGGCCCGCACCGGAGCGGACCTGGCGGCCCCGGCCGCCGCCGGCAGCGCCGCGCTCCTCGTCGCGGGCGCCGTCCTGTACCGCCGCTTCCGTCCGGACCGCCCCTGCTGACCCGCCGCGCACGGCCCCACCGGACGCCGGCCCGGTGGGGCGGTGACGCCGGCGAGCGGCGGCGCCCGGCCCCCGGACGCCCCGCGGGCCGCCCCCGTCATCGGCCGAACTCCCCGTGGCGCGGCCCCGCGTCGATCCGCAAGGATGCTGCGGGCGGCGCGGCCGAGCCCCGTGCCGCACGACAGCCGACCCCGACGGAAACGGAGCGCACCGATGACCTCTGCGGCACCCCACGACCTCGTCGTCACGCAGGCCACCCTCGCCGACTGGCCGGTGATCAGCGGGTGGGCGGCGGCGGAGGGCTGGAACCCGGGGCTGTCCGACGGGCCCGCGTTCTTCGCCCAGGACCCGGAGGGCTTCTTCCTCGGCCGGATCGACGGGGAGCCGGTGTCGGCCGTCTCCGTCGTCAACCACGGCCCCGACTTCTCCTTCCTCGGCTGCTACCTCGTCCGCCCGGAGCTGCGGGGCCGCGGACACGGACTCACCACCTGGAAGACCGCCCTGGCCCACGCGGGGAACCGCACCGTCGGCCTGGACGGAGTCGTCGCCCAGCAGGACAACTACCGGCAGTCCGGCTTCCGGCTCGTCCACCGCACCATCCGGTTCAACGGTCCCGCCCCCGAGAGCGCCACGCCCGACGGGGTGCGCCCGGCGGGGCCCGCCGACCTGGCCGCGCTCACCGCCTACGACAGCGCCTGCCACCCGGCCGACCGCCCCCGCTTCCTCGCCGAGTGGCTCACCGCCCCCGGCCACCGTGCCGTCGTCCGCGAGGACGGCGGGCGCCCCACCGGCTACGGCGTGATCCGCCCGGGCCACGACACCCTCCGCATCGGCCCCCTCTTCGCCGACACCGCCGACGACGCCCGGGCCCTGTTCGCCGCCCTCACCGACGGCGTGGCCGGCCGCGACATCGCGATCGACGTGCCCGAACCCAACGCGGCCGGCGTCGCCCTCGCCGAAGCGGCCGGACTGCGGCCCTCGTTCGAGACGGCCCGCATGTACACCGGCCCGGTGCGCGCCCACGCCCGGGAACGGGTCTTCGGCGTCACCACACTCGAACTCGGCTGAGTCCCGGGCGGGGCGGGGAGGCCCGTACCCCCTCCGTCGAGCGGGACCACCGGCGCCCTCCCCGGCCGCCGCCGGGCTCACCGGCCACCGCCCTCCGCGCACCCCCTCACCGCACGCTCCCTGGGGCGGCCCACGGCCCCCGAGCCCGATGGCCGGGAAGGCGTACCGGCGCCCCGCCGCGACCGTCGCCGGCGCCACCAGCACCGGCGGCAGCGCGGTCCAGGGGGCCGGCGCCCGCCGCGTCCAGCGCCAGACCGGAGCGCGGGGCGCGCCGGCACGGGGGCCGGGCCGGGCCGCGGCGAGGCTCAGGGGCTGAGTGGGCGCGGAACGCGGGGGCTCGGCTGACGGGGAGCGCAAGGCCCGAGTCGCAGCGGAACACCGGTGCAGGGCCGCCCGCGGGTCGTGGCGGTCGGCCGGACGGGACGCGGACCGAGCCGGCGTGGAACGCGGGCGGTCGAACCGCTGAGGAGCGCGGGGCCAAGCCGCGCGGAGTGCCGGCGCGCCCCGCGCCGCCGGTGAGGGAACCGGTGGCGATGCCCGCGTTGTACACCGTGATCTGCAAGGAGGTCGCCACATCGGCGTCGGCCGACCCCGACACGTCGACCAGCGCGGTCTGGATCAACGTCGGCGCCCCGCCGAAGGCCACGCCCCACAGCGCGACCGCCCCGGCCGGCGACGCGGGCACCCCGGCGCCCGGGCCCGGGACCGTCAGCACGCCCGCGATCACCGCGAGCGCCCCGAGGAGCGCGGACCGCAGCCACCGGTCGACCAGCATGCCCGTGAGCCAGATCCCGGCCACCGTGGGTAGCCTCGCCTCATGGTGGATCATGAGGAGTACGTGAGGTACCGGGACGACTCGAAGGTGCTGGCAGCGATCGGGGAACATGTCGACGCTCAGGTCGGCAGGGTCACCGTCCGACTGCCCAGGGCCGTAGCCGAGGCCGCAATGGACGCCTGGAAGCGTGACGAACTGGGTGGGAGCTCTCCTGAGACCCACGAGGAGTACGCGCTGCGGGACCAGGCGGCTGACCTTGCTCTGATCGGCCTGGCGATCTCGCAGCGTGGTCGCTGGGAGGACGAGGAGGTCGCGGTGGATCTGGATATCGCGTCTGCGGGGGCGGCCTCGCGGGCGTCGCAGTAGTCGGGCTGTGGCCGTCGCCGGCCGGCGGCACAGCGGAAAGGCGCCAGTGGGACGGGTCTGCCGGCCAATCGACCTGCCCCGGGTCGTCGAGGTCCAGGTCCGGCAGGCCCGCTCGGCGCGCCAGCCGCTCGAGACCGCGTCGCGACCAGGCCCGGCCGACGGTCTTGCCACGCACCCGCAGGGCCCCCTGGGCCCGCTCGCCCGGGGCCTCCACGACGACTGCAGGACGGTTGCGCATGAGCCAAGCGTGGCAAGGCCCTCGCGGTCGCTCACGCAATCGCCCTCATGCCTCCCGGACCTGACCGCGGCGCGGTGGTGGCGGGGGGCGTCGGCCGGGCGTGAAGGACCTGCTGCTGACGACCCGGGGCCGTACCACGGGCGAACTGCGACGCACCGCACTCGTCTACGCACGCGACGGTGACCGCTACGTCCTGGCGGCCTCCGACCGCGGTGCCGACCATCACCGGTCTGGTACCTCAACCTGCTCGCCGACCCGGACGTCACCATCCAGGTCGGTGCGCTGGCCTTCACCGCCCGGGCACGTCCCGCCACCGGTGCGGAACGCCCGCGCCTGTGGGGCCTGATCGTCTCGGCCAGGCCCGGAGTACGCGGGCCATCAGACGCAGACCACCCGGGAGATTCCCGTGGTCGTCGTGCAAACCGTCGGCGCCCCGGACGCCGGCGCCCTGGGCTGACCACCGCGACAGGGCCGTTGCCGGTGCCGGCCGCACCAGTGGTCTCCGGCCGTGACGGGCGTCCCGGCACGGCCTGGTGGCTGCGGCGCACACGCGCGTTGGGTGCGGGGAGGTTCACGTACCGCCCCCTGCGGGTGCGCTGCACCGGTCACCCGTGGTGTACTCCGGCGCGTCATCGACGGGCACCTGACGAGCAGACTTGCCGATCACGGGCGCCGGCACGGCTCCCGGCCGGGCTGCTCCCGCAGCTCCCAGGCGGGCAGCGCCATGTCGTCGTACGGACCCGTGATCGCGCTCGGCAGGCCGGTGGAGACGTACGGCAGGTCCTCCGCCGCTCGCCGGTCCGTGATCTGGGCGGCCTCCGCGCGCCGCTCGCTCTCAGGCCGGTCGTCACCGGGGCGCGAGGGAGCGGCTCTTCAGTCCCAAGCAGCCTTGGCATGGTGTTCCGACTCCCAGAGCCCCCAATTCAGTTGGCCGCGTCCGGCCGTCCGTGCTGAGGTGAGGCCATGGACCATGCCGCGGTGCTCGCCCAGTACGACCGGGAGTTGCGCGAAGGCGCCCGGCCCGACGGGCCCGGAGCCCGGATCGAGCGGGCCGACGGGATGGTACGGCAGGTCGCGGACCCGTCCGCCTGGAACGGCGTCCTGTGGTCCGCCCTGGACACGGCGGGCGCGGACCGGGCGATCCAGGAGCAGATCGCCCGCTTCACCGGCCTCGGCCGGGAGTTCGAGTGGAAGCTCTACTCCCACGACGAGCCGGCGGACCTGGCCGCCCGGCTGCTCGCCGCCGGGTTCCGGGCCGAGCCCGCGGAGACGCTGATGGTCGCCGAGGTCGCCGAACTCACGCTGGACACCGCGCCCCCGGCCGGTGTCCGCCTCGTGCGGGCCGCCGATCCGGCCGGGGTCGACCTCGTCGTGGACGTGCACGAGAAGGCCTTCGGCAACGACGGCGGCCGGCTGCGGCACCAGTTGCTCGCCCGGCTGGCCGCCGACCCCGGCACGGTCGTCGCCGTGGCCGCCCTCGCCGACGGCGAACCCGTCGCCGCCGCCCGCATGGAACTGGTGCCGGGCACCGGGTTCGCCGGACTGTGGGGCGGCGGCACCGTCCCGCACTGGCGGGGCCGGGGCCTCTACCAGGCCCTGGTCGCCCACCGCGCCCGTGCCGCCGCCGCGCACGGCTACCGCTACCTCCACGTCGACGCCCTGCCCACAAGCCGCCCGATCCTGGAGCGCCTCGGCTTCCACGCGCTGGGCACCACCACGCCGTACGTCCACGGGAACTGACTCAGCGCAGCGCCCGGACCCGGTCCAGCGCGGCCACGCCCACCGCCGCCAGGGCTATCTGGATCAGCCACTCGATCCAGTCGGGACCCTTGGTGTCGGCGACCCCGATCCCGGCGGCGATCGCCGAGCCCACCAGCGCGGCCACGATGCCGACGACGATCGTCCACAGGACCCCGATGTGCTGCCGCCCGGGGACGACCAGCCGGCCCAGCACACCGATGACGAGGCCGATGACGATGGCGCTGAGGATGCCGGAGATCTCCATGGCCGTACCTCCTTGGGGTTTCGGGTCGTTGCACCCGCTGATGTGGCATGTGCCCGTTGCCGGCACCGCCACTCCGCCCCGGGCGCCCCCGGACGCCTCTGTTCACCGGCCCTTCATGCCATGTACCTTTCAACCAATCGGCGCCTGTAGAAGCCTCAAGCCGGTTCTACGCGCGCAGACTTGGGCGCCCCCCCGCCTCTCCCCACCCCACACGGAGGTTCGACGGATGCTTGGATCCAGGAGATCCCGCCACAGATGCGCCACGGCCCTGACCGGTTTCGGGCTGCTGCTCACCGGAGCAGCACTCCAGGTCGGCACCGGCACCCCCGCCCACGCGGCGACCACCCACCGCATCCTGTTCGACAACGCCCACGCCGAGACGGCCGGCAACGCCGACTGGATCATCTCCACCAGCCAGCCCGACCCCCTCGGCCAGGACTCCTCGCCGTCCGCCGAGACGGACTGGACCGGCGCCCTCTCCTCCTGGGGCGTCGCACTGCAGAAGACCGGTCATTACAGCCAGAAGACCCTGCCGTCGGGGTCGAGCCTGAGCTACGGCGGCACCTCCGCGACGGACCTGTCGAACTTCGACACGCTGGTCCTGCCCGAACCCAACACGATGTTCTCGGCCGCGGAGAAGACCGCGATCATGAACTTCGTGAAGAACGGCGGCGGTCTGTTCATGATCTCCGACCACACCGGAGCCGACCGCAACAACGACGGCTACGACGCGGTCGAGATCTTCAACGACCTGATGTCGAACAACAGCGTCGACTCCACCGACCCGTTCGGCTTCTCCATCGACTCGCTGAGCATCAGTTCCGACCACCCCGCCGCGATCAGCGACAGCACCGACCCGGTGCTGCACGGCTCCTTCGGCACCGTCGGCAAGAGCCTCATCGCCAGCGGTACGACCGCGACGCTGAAGCCCGCCGACAACTCCGGTGTCAAGGGGCTCCTGTATCGCACGGGTTACTCGGGCAACACCGGCGCCTTCTTCGCCACCAGCACCTTCGGCAGCGGCCGCGTCGCCTTCTGGGGCGACAGCTCCCCGGTCGACGACGGCACCGGCCAGTCCGGCAACACCCTCTACGACGGCTGGAACGACTCCAGCGCCACCAACGCGGCCCTCGCCCTCAACGCCACCGCATGGCTGGCCGGCGCGAGCGGCAGCAGCGGAGGCGGAAGCGGAGGGGGTGGTGGTGGCACCTGCACGGCCGCGCAGCTGCTGGCCAACCCGGGCTTCGAGTCCGGCTCGGCCTCCTGGACCACGTCCAGCGGCGTCATCACCGACGACTCCGGCGAGCCCGCCCGCACCGGCTCCTACAAGGCCTGGCTGAACGGCTACGGCTCGGCCCACACCGACACCCTGGCCCAGTCGGTGACCGTCCCCGCCGGGTGCACGAGCGCCATGCTGAGCTTCCACCTCCACGTCGACACCGCCGAGACGACCACCTCGACGGCCTACGACACCCTGAAGGCACAGGTCCTCGACAGCAGCGGAACCGTGCTGTCCACGCTGGCGACCTACTCGAACCTGAACGCCGCGAGCGGCTACACCCAGCGCAGCTTCAACCTCGCGAGCTACGCGGGCCAGACGGTGACGATCAAGTTCACCGGCACCGAGGGCTCCACCCTCCAGACGTCGTTCGTCGTCGACGACACCGCGCTCAACGTCAGCTGAGCCGGCGGGAAGGAGGGGGCGGGCCGTCGCGGTCCACCCCCTCCTTCCTCCCCTCTTCCCGCGGTCGCGTCAGTCCGCCGGCACCGTCCGCTCCGGCGTGTTCCATCCGGACACCCGGACGCCCGGTGCCGAGCCGCGCAGGTCGGCCGTACGGTAGGTGGCGGTCAGCGTCACCGACTCGCCCGGCCACAGGCTCACCTCGTTGTCCGACCAGCGCACCGGCAGCACCGGCCTGCCCTGCGCGTCCACGAGGTGGACGTCCGTCAGCAGCGCCGGCGTGGTCCCGCTCCCGGCGTGGCGCAGGGTCACCGTCGTGGTCGACGTGCCGTCCGACGCGCGGGTGGCCGCCGACGCCGAGACGGGCACCCGGGCCATCGAGGCGAGGCCCTGGAGGTCGGCGTACTGCGTCGTCGGCGTGTAGTACCAGGTGGTGCCGCTCCAGTCGAGGGTGTCGGCCCTGGTGGAGAGCCAGTACACGTTGCGGCTCACCTCCGTGCCGTCCGCGTCCGTCAGCACCAGCCGCAGCAGATACGTCCGCGCCAGTCCGCTCACCGAGGACGGCAGGGTGAGCGGAGTGCCGTGCTCCCCGTCCCCGTCCACCGACACACCGTGGACGGTCTTGTCGTACGTCCGGGTGCCGTCGGGGTTGAACAGCGTGGCCCGGGCGGTCAGGCCGGCGGCGGGGGTGTGCCGGTTGTTGACCACCACGACCGAGCGGTTGTCGTACGAGTACTGGATGTGCAGCGGCTCGTTCGCCTTCTTCGCGCCGAAGTAGGCGCCGTTCTGGTCGAGGTAGCGGTCGGTCAGCTGCCAGTGCAGGGACGTCCAGCCGCTGTTGAACATCCAGTGGATCACCCCGGTGGCGGGGCGGTCCGTGTCGGACGCGTTGCGCCCGTACGCCTCGAACTGGGCGCGGACGTTCTCGTACTGGGCGAGCTGGGCCTTGCGCACGTAGTCGGTGAGGCTGGTGGGGGCGCCGTAGCGGCCGGTGAGGGCGTTGTCGTAGATCTTGAGCGTGCCGAAGACCGAGGACGGCGAGCGGTGGTACTGCCGGGCTTCCGGGTCCTTCCACAGGGTGTCGAGCTCGGCCGGCGTCATCATGCGGCGCAGGGTGTCGAGGGTGGGGATGCTCGGACCGGCGCTGGTCTCGGAGTTGAAGCCGGTGGCCCCGCCCTCGCGCTTGGCGTACCAGTAGCCGGGCGGCACCCAGTCGTAGGGCCCGGTCATCTTCATGCCGGAGGCGCCCAGTTGCGGCGCGGACGCCTCGGAGGCGGCGGGGACCACGGGGACGGGCCAGTCGGCCGCCCTCAGGGCGTCGAGGTAGCCCCGCTCGATCGTCGCGTCGGGGGCGGAGTCGCTGCCGATCAGGAAGGACAGCACGCTCGGATGACCGCGCAGGCGGGCGGCCTCGGCGGCCATGGACGCCCGCGCCACGGCATGGTCGCCGTCGCTCCACTTCTCCCCGGACCCGCTCGGGTTGACCTCCCCCTCCCACTTGTCGCAGCACTCCCAGCCCGGCAGCGTGAGCAGGCCGTGGCGGTCGGCCAGGTCGAAGAACTCGTCGGGTTCCAGGTGGCCTTCGAGCCGCAGGGTGTTCAGGCCGAGGTCGCGGGCGTACACCAGCCGGTCCTCGACGTAGGCGCGGTCCCAGCGCAGGAACTCGTCCGGGGACCAGCCGCCGCCCTTCACCAGCAGCCTGCGGCCGTTGATCCGGTACCGGCGGGCGCCGTCGGCATTCAGCGGGGCCTGGACGTCCCGGATGCCGAAGGTCTGGTGCGCGGTGTCCGACACGGTGTCGGCCACGGTCGCGGTGAGGTCCAGGCCGTACAGCGGCTGCCCGCCCATCCCGGCCGGCCACCACACCTTCGGCTCGGTGAGGTGCAGGCCGGGGACGTCGGCGGGGGAGAAGGTGACGGTCCTCGTCTCGTGCGCGGCGAGTGAGACGGTCGTGCGGAACTCCGTCCCGCCGACGCTGCCGCCGACCTCCGCCGTGACCGGCGCGTCCGTGTCGTTGCGGGCCCGGGCCTTCACGGTCAGGTCGGCGGTGGCGAGGGAGGGCACGGCCAGCTTCGTGACCACGTGCGCGTCGCGCAGGGCGACCGGGCCGCCCCGGCGGACCAGGACGTCCCGGACGAGGCCCATGTTCCGGTCGGGCGGCGGCTGGAGCCAGTCGAGCCAGCCCATGGTGAGGTGCTTGTCCGGGTCGTTCGGCCGCACCCGGAAGGCGACCGTGTTCGTGCCCCGCCGGACCAGCCGGCTGATGTCCAGTTCGTGGTGGGTGTAGGCGCCGGTGACCTCCGAGGCGGGCGCCACCTGGCGGCCGTTGACGTAGACGTCGGCCGCCGAGACCACGCCGCTGAAGTCGAGGGCGGTGCGCGGGCCGGGGTCCTCGACCGTGAAGTCGGCGCGGTACCACCACGGGACCCTGAAACCGGCCGGGTCGATCTTCCGCAGGTTCGTGGAGTGGAACGGGTCGGCGTAGACGCCGTCGGCCAGGAGCGCCGCGAGGACCGTCGAGCGCGGGCCCGCCGGGTACCAGCCGGTCTCCGGATAGCCGGGGGAGGAGACGGCGGCGGGGGAGTCGCCCACCTCGGCCGTGGACCGGATGGCGAAACCGGACAGAGGGGTGCTCGATCCGGCGGCGCCCGGGACCCGGGTGGGCTGGACCGGCGCGGGTCCGGCCCCGGTGCCCCCGAGGCGCCCGTGCGGTACGGCGGGGCGCCGGTCCCCGGCCCAGGCTCCGGAGGTGAGTCCACCGAGCAGTCCGAGGACCAGGGCCGCGGTGGTGTACCGGCGTGCGAGGGCGGGACGTGGCAACACGGCGGGTCTCCAGGCTCGTAAAGTTAGGAAACTTTACTAACGCGGGTCACGGTAGGGAGCGATGCGGGGGGTGTCAACGTGCCTCGCCGTGGTGCCCGTCGCACGGGTCAGGTTCCGGCCGTCCGGCGTGCGAACACCAGGTCCCGCGCCGTGCCCAGGGCCGTGGCCACCGCGCCCAGCAGGACGGCGTCCTCGCCGAGCCGGCTGGGCGCGATCCGGGGGCGCAGCGGGGTCAGGGCGCGCAACCGCTCCCGTACCGGCCGCAGCAGCAGGTCGACGCTGTGGCCGACCCCGCCGCCGAGCACCACGAGGTCCGGGTCGAGCACGGCGGCGGCCGCCGCCACGGTGTGCGCGATCCGCTCGCCCTCCAGCTCCACCGCCCGCACGGCGGCCGGCTGCCCCTGCCGGGCCGCGTCGAACACGGCCTTCGCGGTGAGCTGCCCGCGCATCCCGAGCTCCCGGGCCGACTCCACCACCGCCCCTCCCGACACCGCGTCCTCCAGCCGCTCCGGTTTCCGCCGGCCGTGCCACGGCAGGAACCCGATCTCCCCGGCCAGGCCGTGCGCACCCGTGAACAGCCGCCCCTCGGCCACCACGCCCATCCCGAGGCCGGTGCCTATCAGGATGTACGCGAAGAGCCGGCTGCCCGCGCCGACGCCGTACGCGTACTCGCCGAGCGCGGCCAGATTGGCGTCGTTGTGCACCTCCAGCGGCACGCCCAGTTCCGCCCGGACGTGGTCCACGAGCCCGGTCCGTCCCCAGCCCGGCAGATGCATCGCGTACCGCACCCGCCGCTGCTTCTCGTCGTACACCCCGGGTGTGCCGACCACCCCGTGCACCACCTCCGCCGGGTCGACGCCCGAGTTGGCGATCACCTGGCGGGCGGTGGTCACGACCAGGTCGGTCAGGGCGGCGGAGGCACGGGCCCGGTTGCGTACGTCGGCCCGGGCGACGACCGCGCCGTCCAGGTCGGCCACCGCCACCCGCAGCCAGCCCCGGCCGATGTCCACGCCGAGCGCGTACCCGGCGGCCGGGTCCGGGGCGTACAGCACGGCGGTGCGCCCGCGCTCCGGGGACCGGGTGCCCGCCTCGCGCACCAGGCGGGCCGCCGCCAGCGCGGCCAGCGCGCTGGAGACCGTCGGCTTCGACAGGCCGGTGTCCCGGGCCAGCTGGGCGCGGGACGCGGCGCCGAGCGCACGCAGCCGGTCCAGGAGCAACCGTTCGTTGTTGCTGCGCAGGCGACGGCGGCTCCAGGGCTGTTCCTGCTGCGCTTCGGCTTCGCTGGCGGGCATCGCACCATTCTCGGGCATGCGTGTCGCACACTTGACGCCGATAGTAAGGCTCCTTAACTTTATCGGCCTGTCCGCCCCCGCCGGTGCGTCGCGCCCGCCGCGTCAGGAGACCCCATGTCCGGTAGCCCGCCGCCCCCGGGTGGTTTCGTCCGCCGCGTCGGCCTGTTCCAGGCCACCGCGATCAACATGAGCCAGATGTGCGGCATCGGGCCGTTCGTGACGATCCCGCTGATGGTGGCCGCGTTCGGCGGTCCGCAGGCGGTCGTCGGGTTCGTCGCCGGCGCGGTGCTGGCGCTGTGCGACGGGCTGGTCTGGGCGGAGCTGGGGGCCTCGATGCCCGGCTCCGGCGGCAGTTACGTCTATCTGCGCCAGGCCTTCCGGTACCGCACCGGCCGGCTGATGCCGTTCCTGTTCGTGTGGACGGCGATGCTGTTCATCCCGCTGATCATGTCCACGGGCGTGGTCGGCTTCGTGCAGTACCTGGGCTACCTCGCGCCCGGCCTGGGGCGGACCGCCGGCGACCTGATCGGGCTCGGTGTCATCGCGCTGGTGGTGATCCTGCTGTGGCGCGGCATCGAGCACATCGCCCGGATCACCGCCGTGATGTGGGCCGTGATGATCGCCTCCGTGCTGCTGGTGATCGCCGCCGCCGCCACCGACTTCAGCCCCCATATGGCCTTCACCTATCCGGCAGGCGCCTTCGATGTGTTGAGCGGCCACTACTGGCCGGGCTTCGCCGCGGGTCTGACCATCGGCATCTACGACTACCTGGGCTACAACACCACCGCCTACATGGGCGCCGAGATCAAGGACCCCGGCCGTACGCTCCCGCGCTCCATCGTCCTTTCGATCCTCGGCATCATGGCGATCTACCTGCTGCTGCAGATCGGCACCCTCGGCGTCGTCGACTGGCGCCGGATGACCGACCCGCACGACATCGCCTCCTCCTCGGTGGCCTCAGCGGTGCTGGAGGAGACCTGGGGCAGGGGCGCGGCCGACGCGGTGACCGTGCTGATCCTGGTCACCGCGTTCGCCTCCGTCTTCGCCGGTCTGCTCGGCGGCTCCCGGGTGCCCTGCGACGCGGCTCGGGACCGGGTCTTCTTCCGCCCGTACGCCAAGCTGCACCCGAAGCACCGGTTCCCGGTGTTCGGGCTCGCCACCATGGGCGCGATCACCGCCGTCGGTTTCCTGATCGGCCGCCACACCGACCTCGCGACCCTGATCCAGCTGCTCACCACGGTGATGGTCATCGTGCAGGCGCTGGCCCAGATCGTCGCGCTGACGGTGCTGCGCAGACGCCGGCCGGACCTGCCCCGCCCGTACCGGATGTGGCTGTACCCCCTGCCGAGCGTCGTCGCGTTCGCCGGCTGGTGCGTGATCTACGCGTACGCCGACGACAACTCCCCGGGCCGCCGTCCCGTGGAGTGGTCCCTGGCCTGGCTGGCCCTCGGCTGCGTGGCCTTCCTGGTGTGGGCGCGACGGGAGAAGGTGTGGCCGTTCGGGCCGCAGGAAGGCGGCGGCAGCGGTGACGACGTGGGCGAGGACCGCGACGCCCTTGATGCGAGCCAGGGTCACGGACGTCGAAGCGAATTCCCCGGCCGGACCGCGATCCGCCGGGAACGCCCTCGTTCATGACCGACATCATCACCGCGGACTTCACCGCCGGTCCCGCGCCCCCGGGGACCGGCCGGCCGTGGAACGGCTGTGGCGGATGTTCCGCCACCACCTTTCCGAGTCCGGGGGCGCCCTGCCCGCCGCCGACGGCACCTTCCGCAGCGAGCGCGTGGCGTCGGCCTTCGCCGGGCCCGGCTGGGCGCAGCACCCGCCGGCCTGCGGCGAGCGCCCCCGCCGGGCCCGCCGTACGGGGGCCCATCGGCCCGGTCCGCGTGCTGAGCAGATTCTTCGTGGTGCGGGGGGTCAGGCGCCGGGCGTCGGCTGCGGGCCGCGCGCGAGGTGCTCGCCCGGCACCCCGGGCCGTGGGAGAGCGCCTTCCGGCAGGACAACGCGGCCGCGGTGCGCTTCCGGCCGCGCCGCGCGCGGCAGCCGGCCGGTGACGCCCGGACCCGGGAGCCGCGGCCGGTGCCGGACAGGCCGGGGCTGCCGCCGGAGGTGGGGATCCCCCTCAGGGCGCCCGGTGCGCCCCGCTCCCGCCGACGGACGCGCCGGCCGCACCGGACACGCGACGAGGACCCGCCGGCCGCACCGGGCACGCGACGAGGACGCGGGCGCACAGCGAGGCCGGTCCGCCCGGGCGAACCGGCCTGGCTGTGTCTCCCTTCCTTCTCTCGATCTCCTCTTTCACGGCTCTGGTGGCGCTACGGCTCTTCTACGGCCTGGGGGTGCTCTTCGCCGCCGTCGCGGCGCATATCAGTCCGAGGACGAGGGCCAGGGCCCCGATGACGACGTTGTTGACGATGACGCCCGCGTCCGGGCGGGTGCCCACGATCCACGGAGCGATGATCATCCACACGCCCATGGCGCACATGGCCCAGCTGAGGCCGTACATCCGCTCGGGTGCCCGGCTGAACCCCAGTGCCAGCAGGCCGATCGCCACGCCCAGGATCAGGTTGTGCGTCACGAGGGCGGGCTGGCTCGCCGTGTAGTGCACGATCCACGGGGAGGCAGCGCAGTAGAGGCCGAGCAGGAAGACCGGCCCGTCCACGAGCGCCACGTCGCGACCGCCGAGCATGCGGGCGTAGCGTTCCCGCATTTCGGAGACATCGGGGTGGCTCGCTATGTCACCTCTGTGCAAGTTGGCCATGAGTCGTCTCCTTTGACTGTGCAGGCCAGACCGCTTCTGGTGCAGTGTGCGTGCGATAAGCGCCGCTAAATCCAGTTTGCTCTTATTTCTTCCTTATGTGTAGGGGTGGGGTGAGTAGCGGTCGGGTCAGGGGGTGACATGCCCGCGCCGATCGGGGGCAAGCGGGTCGGGACAACACGTACATTCCCGTCCGGGTCAGCGACGCAGGAGGTGGCTGCCGTCATGAGTGAGAAGGTGCTGGAGCGATTCCCCGCCGGGGCTCCGCGTGGTTCATGGCCCGCGGAGGAGTACGCGGCCGCCCGACGCGCCGAGGGCGAGCCGGCGACCGTGGTCATGGACCTGACGTCGGACGCCTTCCTCGTCGTGGTCGAAGGACAGGAGGAGGGCGGCGGCTCCTGAAGGCCGTCCACTGTTGCGCCTGCGTTGCGCCTCCGTGAAATCCGGGCCCCGGACGCGGAGTCGGCCGGGATCTCCTTGACCGGTCTCGCCGGCCGCTGTCAGGATCGGCGGCATGACGATGCGACTGGACCTCACGCGGCGACGCCATGTCGACCTCGCGCGCGTCTCCAGCGCCTCCTGTCGCCGCGCGGCCTGATCCTCCCGCCGCGTTCCCTTCCCGTCTCCGGGCCCCCTCGGCACGCCCGGGTTCCGGCACCCCTCCTCCCCGCCGGAACCCCGCGGCCTCCGACGCCTGTCACGCGATGCCCACCGCGGGAGCCGGGAGAGCCCCGCCCCGATCGGAGACGTCCCGTGCCCCTCGTGTTCCACTGGTTCCTGCCCACCAACGGCGACAGCCGTGACGTCGTCGGCGGAGGTCACGGCACCCCGGCGACCGCCTCCGGCCGGGACCGGCCGCCGACCGTCGCCTACCTGAGCCAGATCGCCCGGGCCGCCGAGGGCCTGGGGTTCGTCGGCGCGCTCACCCCGACCGGCGCCTGGTGCGAGGACGCGTGGCTGACCACCGCCATGGTCAGCCAGAACTCCGAGCGGCTGAAGTTCCTGGTCGCCTTCCGGCCCGGCTTCCTCTCACCGACGCTCGCCGCCCAGATGGCGTCCACCTTCCAGCGGCACACCGCCGGGCGGCTGCTGCTCAACGTGGTCACCGGCGGCGAGAGCCGGGAGCAGCGGGCCTACGGCGACTTCCTCGACAAGGACGCCCGGTACCGTCGTACCGGCGAATTCCTGGAGGTCGTACGGCAGTTGTGGGACGGCAAGGGCGTCGACCTGCACGGGGAGCACCTGCGGGTCGAACAGGCGAGGCTGGGCCGGCTGCCCGAGCCCGTCCCGGAGGTGTACTTCGGCGGCTCCTCGCCCGCCGCGGGCCAGGTCGCGGCCCGGTACGCCGACGTGTACCTCACCTGGGGAGAACCGCCCGCGCAGGTCGCCGAGAAGATCGCCCGGATCCGGAGGCTCGCCGCGGAGCACGGCCGCGGCCTGCGCTTCGGCGTCCGGCTGCACGTCATCACCCGCGACACCTCCGCGCAGGCCTGGGCGGAAGCGGACAGGCTGCTCGCCGGCTTCGACGCCGAGACCGTACGGGCCGTACAGGCGGGCCTCGCCCGCAGCGAGTCGGAGGGGCAGCGGCGGATGCTCGCGCTGCACGGCGGCGGCCGGGACAACCTGGAGATCCATCCCAACCTCTGGGCCGGCGTCGGGCTCGTGCGCGGCGGGGCGGGCACGGCCCTGGTCGGCAGCCACGACGAGGTCGCCGAGCGGATCGAGGAGTACCACGCCCTGGGCGTCGACGAGTTCGTACTCTCCGGCTATCCGCACCTGGAGGAGGCGTACTGGTTCGGCGAGGGTGTACTGCCCCGCCTCGCCGCGCGGGGCCTGTGGGCGCACCCCGACGGCGGCCGGGCCGCCACGGCCGGGGCGGTGCCGTTCGCGGGGTGAGCGGGGGGCGAGTGGAGGGACAGCGGAGGGGCGTGGGGGAGTGGGGGGAGAGTGGTGGGGGGAGGAGCCGGGTGCGCTCGGGCCGCCCTGGCACGTGGTACATCCGCGCGGCCCTGGTGCGCTCCACGTCCGGGCTGCGCACGGTACCGGGCGGGTCGGCGGTGCAGGAGATCGAGCGGAGGCGACGGCGCGGGGCATCGAGCGGATGCGGCTCGCACGGCACCGGACGGACACGGCGCGCGGCACCTGACCGGCGCGACGGCGCAGGACGGCCGGCACGCGGACGGCCCTTCCGCCGTCGGCCGGCCCGCCCGGAACGGCTCCGGTGTGCGCTGCTCCTGCGCCATGAGGAGTGCCTGCTCTGCCCCAGCCGCCCCCGTGGTGGGACGTGGCGCAGGACGGCATGTGCGGCGGCGGGCACGGCCGGCGCCCCCGCCGAGGCTCACCGACTGCCGCGCCGACGCCCGATGACGGCGGTCAGCGGGTCTCTCGCGGCGAGGTGACCAGGGCCCGCAGATGTGCCTCGCGGGACTCGGCCGTCTGGCCCTGTACCAGCAGGAACAGCCCCTCGCGGGCGAGGCGCTGGGCCCGGCTCGTCAGGGCCATGGACCGGCCACCGCCCGCCACCACCGCCGCCGTGGTGGCCGTCCGCAGCACCTCGTACGCCTCCGCCCGCACCGCCAGCCGCTCCCCGGCCCGCACCTCGGTTGCCGGAAGGTCGGCCAGGGCGTAGGCCCGGTCGCGGACGTCGGCGAGGCGGGAGCGGAGCGGGGCGGCCGTGCCGTCGTCCAGGAGGGACAGGGCGGCCTCGGCCACGCCGAAGACCGCCGGGTTGGTGTGCAGCGTTCTGATCCGGTCCCCGGCGGCCCAGCGCGCGTACGGGGTGTGCAGCGCCACCGCCTCCGCGGGCAGCCACAGGCCGTCCAGCTCCAGCGACACCGTGCGCGCGGCGGTGAGGGCCGCCAGCCGCATCGGCGCCGACGCCCGCAGCCCCGGCTGCTCGCGCGCCTCGGCGAACGCGAACAGCACCTCGCCGGAGTCGGTCACCCCGGCCAGCAGCATCACGTCGTTCAGCCCCCACCCGGTGTACCAGGGGACGGCCCCGTCGAACCGCCAACCCGCGCCCTGCCGGCCGGCCCGCACCGGACGGCGCGGGTACGACCGCAGGTGCGCGTAGGCCACCCCGGACAGCAGTTCACCGCGCGAGAGCGGCCCGAGCAGCCGCTCGCGGGCGGGAAGCTCGCTCCGCGCCAGGGTCTGCACCGGGGTGTGGTGCTGGGTCTGCACGAACCAGGTCGCGCAGCACGCGGCGGCGAGGATCTCCGCCGTCTCGCGCAGCACGGCGGGCGGTGCCCCCGCCCCGCCGTACTCCGCGGGCGCGGTCACCCCGAGCAGCCCCGACCGCTTCACGGCCTCGATGTGACTCGCGGGCACCCCCTCCTGGTCGACCCGCTCGGCCTCGGGCGCGAGCAGGTCCGTGGCGAGGCGGCGGGCGCGGACGACGAGCGGGTGCGGGGTGAGGTCCATGCGGACGATTCTTCCGGGCGGTCCGCGGCGACCCGGACCGGGCGGCAGCGGAGGCGCCCCCGGTCGAGTGACCCTCGTCACGCCCGGGCGTCCCCGGAATGAATTTGAGACATGAAAGGTTGGCATTTGCATCTGACCCACCAGCAGGCCCGGGCCGGACCGCCCGGGCACCTCAGCGAGGCACCCGTGAACCACTCCCTGCCCGAGCAGCCCGCCGACGTCGTGGCCCGGCTGCGCGCCACCTTCGCCACCGGCCGCACCAAGCCCGTCGAGTGGCGCACCGGCCAGCTGCGCCGGCTCCGCGCGCTGCTCACGGAACGCGGCGCCGACCTCGCCGCCGCCCTCCGCGCCGACCTCGGCAAGAGCAGCACCGAGGCCCATCGCACCGAGATCGACTTCACCGTCCGCGAGATCGACCACACCCTGGAGCACCTGACGGACTGGCTGCGCCCCGAGCCCGCGCCCGTCCCGGCGCACCTCGGTGCCGACGCCGGCGCCTGGACGCAGTACGACCCCCTGGGCGTCGTCCTCGTCATCGCCCCCTGGAACTATCCGGCGCAGCTGCTGCTCGCCCCCCTGGTCGGCGCGCTGGCCTCGGGCAACGCGGTCGTCGCCAAGCCGAGCGAGCTGGCCCCCGCCACCTCGGCCGCGCTGGCCGAGCTGATCCCGGCCTACCTGGACACCGACGCCGTCGCCGTCGTCGAGGGCGGCGTCCCGGAGACCACGGCCCTGCTGGCCGAACGCTTCGACCACATCTTCTACACCGGCAACGGCACCGTCGGCCGTGTCGTCATGCGGGCCGCCGCCGAGCACCTCACCCCGGTCACCCTCGAACTGGGCGGCAAGTCCCCGGTGTTCGTGGACCGCGGCACCGACCTTGACGTGGTCGCGGACCGGCTGGCCCGCGGCAAGTTCCTCAACGCCGGCCAGACCTGTGTCGCCCCCGACTACGTCCTGACCGACCCGGAGACCGCGGCCGGCCTGGAAGCCGCGCTGGTCCGTGCCGTCGAGGGCCTGTTCGGCAGCGACCCGGCCCGCTCGCCGGAGTACGGCCGGATCGTCAACGAGCGGCACTTCGACCGGCTCTCCGCCCTGCTCGGCTCGGGCCGTGTCGCCGTCGGCGGCACCGGCGACCGGACGGCCAGGTACCTCGCGCCCACCGTGCTCGCGGACGTCGACCCGGCCTCGCCCGTCATGCAGGAGGAGATCTTCGGGCCGATCCTGCCGATCGTCACCGTGCCCGGCCTGGACGAGGCGATCGGCTTCATCAACGAGCGGGACAAGCCACTCGCGCTGTACGTCTTCAGCGAGTCCGACGAGACCCGTGCGCGCATCGCCGCCGAGACCTCCTCGGGCGGCCTCGGCCACGGCCTGCCCCTCGCCCATCTCACCGTCTCGGACCTGCCGTTCGGCGGAGTGGGGGAGAGCGGCATGGGCAACTACCACGGCCGCTACTCCATCGAGACGTTCAGCCACCGCAAGGCGGTCCTGTCGAAGCCGCTGAGCTGACCTTCCGCACCACCTCCCGGAGACCGGCCGGCACCGCCTACGAGTCCGGCCGCACCGCCTCCGGATCCAGCCGGCGCACCTGTGGGTCCGGCCGTCGACGCGGCCGGGCCCGACTCCCATGCGCGGCCGGTCTGTAGGCGAGAGGCGGCAAACGGTGTCCGATGGGGCGGAGTCGGCCCGGGCACCCCGCACCGGATTGACTGGTCTACACCCTTGACTGGTACAGACCAAGGCGGTTGAGTGGGCGCAACCCCCCACCCGGCCGTTCCCGCCCCCGTGCGGGTGCGGCCGTGCTGCGCAAAGGAGTTGGTCCGTGCCGAAGCACCGCATCGCCGCCCTCCTGACCTCACTCGCCCTGGGCGCCTCCGCCCTGGTGCTCCAGGCGGCCCCCACGGCCTCCGCGGCGGGCTTCGTGGTCAGCGAGACGCAGTTCAACCAGATGTTCCCGAACCGGAATTCCTTCTACACCTACAGCGGCCTGACCGCCGCCCTCGGCGCCTACCCCGGCTTCGCGAACACCGGCAGCGACACCGTGAGGAAACAGGAGGCCGCCGCCTTTCTCGCCAACGTCGGCCACGAGACCGGCGGGCTGGTGTACGTGGTCGAGCAGAACACCGCCAACTACCCGCACTACTGCGACTGGAGCCGCCCGTACGGCTGCCCGGCGGGACAGGCGGCGTACTACGGGCGCGGCCCCATCCAGCTCTCCTGGAACTTCAACTACAAGACCGCCGGGGACGCACTCGGCATCGACCTGCTCAACAACCCGAACCTGGTCCAGAGCAACGCGTCCGTCGCCTGGAAGACCGGCCTGTGGTACTGGAACACCCAGACCGGGCCCGGCACGATGACCGCGCACAACGCCATGGTGAACGGCGCCGGCTTCGGTCAGACCGTACGCAGCATCAACGGTTCCCTGGAATGCGACGGCAAGAATCCCGCGCAGGTGCAGAGCCGCGTCTCCGCCTACCAGCGCTTCACCCAGATCCTCGGCGTCTCGCCCGGCGCCAACCTGTACTGCTGACCCGCCCCGGAGCCGGGCGCCGTCTGCGAGACTCCGCGGATGACCGCAGAAACGATCACCGCAGACGCCTCCGGCACCTGGCTGCTCGGCGACCTGCCCGTCCACCGCATCGGCCTCGGCGCGATGCGGCTGACGGGCAGTGCCGCCTTCCACAACGGCACCCCGAGCGACCGGGAACGCTCACTCGCCGTCCTGCGCAAGGCCGTCGAACTGGGCGTCAACCACATCGACACGGCGGCCTTCTACTTCTCCTCGCTGCGCAGCGCGAACGAACTCGTCAACACCGCGCTGTCCCCGTACGGCGACGACCTGGTCATCGCCGCCAAGGTCGGCCCCTACCGGGACTACCACGGCGAGTGGGGCACCTCCGCCCGGCCCGACGAACTGCGCGGGCACGTCGAGGAGAACCTGCGCCAGCTCGGCCGCGACCATCTCGACCTCGTCTACCTCCGCCGGATGAGCCAGGACTCCATCACCGAACACTTCGGTGCCCTCGCCGAGTTGCGCGAGGCGGGCCTGATCCGGCACCTCGGGATCTCCGGAGTCGAACCCCGGCACCTCGCCGAGGCCATGGAGATCGCGCCGGTGGTGAGCGTGCAGAACCGGTACGCCGTGGACCGTCCCGACCCGGTCGGCGACGAGGTCCTGCGGCTGTGCGGAGCGCACGGCATCGCCTTCGTCCCCTTCTACGCCGTGGCCGGAGCGGCCGGGGAGCACGGCGCGACCACCGCTCACGGCGACGCCGTACTCTCCGCCGCCCGGGCCCACGGCGTCAGCCCCGCCCAGGTCCGCATCGCCTGGACGCTGCACCAGGGTCCACACGTCCTCGCCATCCCGGGCACCGGCGACCCCGGCCACCTGGCCGAGAACGTCGCCGCGGGCGGGCTGCGGCTCACGGAGGAGGAACGGGCGCGGCTCGGCGCGGCCCGCGCCGGGGTGAGCTGACGCCGACGGCCGGACGGGGGCCGTGCACGCCCCGGGTGCGTACCGTCGTGTGATCGTGGGGCGGCCTGGACGGCGTCCGTGCGCGTTCCGGTGCCTGCCGTCGTGTGACGGTGGGGCGGCCCGACCGGGTCCGCGCACGCCCCGGTGCGTACGGTCGTACGACCGCGGGGCGGCCCCGGCTGGCTACCATCGGGTGGACGGAGACAGGCCCGGACCACCGGACCAGGACGGGGTGAGGAACCTTCCCATGAGCGACGCCAAGGACGAACGCCGGCCGGCCGGCGAACTCGAAGCGAGCGTCATGGCCGTGCTCTGGGCCGCCGACGCGCCCCGGACGCCCGGCCAGGTCCAGCAGAGCCTCGGCGTGGACCTCGCCCGTACGACGGTGACGACGATCCTCACCCGGCTGCACGAGAAGGGGGTCGTGGACCGGCAGCGCCAGGGCCGCGGCTACGCCTACTCTCCCGCGGGGGACGTCCAGGACGCCCACGGTCTCACCGCCCGCCGTATGCACAGCGAACTGGACCGGGACAGCGACCGCGAGACGGTGCTCGCCCGCTTCGTCGCCCAGCTCAGCCCGGACGACGAACGGGTTCTGCGGGACCTGCTCGAATCCGACGGCCGATGACCGTGATGACCGTACTGCTGCTGCTGCTGCTCCTGCTTCCGCTGCTGCTGCCGTGCGCCCTGCCGGCCCTGGCCCGCCGGGCCCTGGGCCGGCTGGACCCCGTCGTCGCGCTGTGGTCCGTCACCGGCTGCGCGGTGCTCCTCGCCGGCTGCTCGCTCGCCGCGCTCGGCGCGTTCGTCCTGATCGGCATGCTCGAACTGCCGGTCTTCGCCGCGCTCGGCGAACTCGTCCACCCCCTGCGCACCGCCTCCGACCTCTACGTCGTCCCGGCCGCCGTCGCCTCGGCCGCCGCACTGGCCGTCTCCGGCTGGTCCCTGGTCAGCTCGGCGCTGCGGCAGGGCCGAGCCTTCCGGGCGGCCCGGGCCGAGGCCGCGCGCGGGTCCGGCGCCGGTGACCTGTGCGTGGTGGACTCGCCGCACCCCGACGCCTACGCCCTGCCGGGCCGGCCGCACCGGGTCGTCGTCACCACCGCGATGCTGCGCAGCCTGGACGGCCCCGAGCGGGAGGTGCTGCTCGCGCACGAGCGGGCCCACAACGCGGGCGGCCACCACGTCGCGCTCGCCGCCGCCGAACTCGCGGCCCACTGCCATCCCGCGCTGCGCCGGGTCCGGGCCACGGTACGGCTCGCCGCCGAGCGCGCCGCCGACGAGGCCGCCGCGGCGACGGTCGGCGACCGGCGTCTGACCGCCCGCGCCATCGCCCGCGCCGCCCTCGCCGGCCCCACCGCGCGCCACGGCCTCCTCCCCGGGGCGGCCACCGGGCCCGTCCCGCGCCGCGTCCAGGCCCTGCTGGCCGCCCCGCGCCCCCCGCGCGCCCGCGCGGCCCGCACCGTCGCCGTGCTCCTCGTCGCCTGCACGGCCCTGTCCTGCGCGGCATCGGCCACCGCAACGGCCGACGTCCACCACCGCGTGGAGGTCGCCCAGGGCGAGGAGGCGCCCTGAGGATGGCGGGAGCACGCTGAAGCGGATCCCTGAGAACCCCGGGGAAGGGGTCTCGAGGAGGGGGAGGAGGCCCTGAGGAGGGGAAGGAGCCCCTGAGGCGGGCCCGTGGGAAGCGGGGCGAGAAGGCGCCTGCCGGCCGGGGGAGGCCCCCTGAGAAGAGTGCCCGCCGATCGCCGCGCGTCGCGTCGGATGCCGTAGAGCCCCGGCGGTACGGGCGTGCCCGGCTGCGGGGGCCGCAGAGCCACGGCGGCGAGGCCGTACCTGGCTGCGGGAGCGGCGGAGCCCCGGCGGTGGATGCCCCGTCCGGTTGCGAATGCCGTAGAGCCCCGGCGGCACGGCCGTGCCTGTCCGCGGATGCCGTGGGAAGTCCCGGCGGCCCGGCCAGGCCAGCCCAGGCCAGGCCCGGTCTGGGCGCCGTGAAGCCCCGGCGGCAAGGTGCCAGGCCCGGTACGGAAGCCGTGAAGCCCCGTCAGCCATGCCGCGCCTGGCCGCGGTGCCGTGAAGCCTGGCGGCCATGCATGCCGCGCCTCGCCCCCGGCGCCCGGGGAGAGCGCCTGAGGGGGAGCGGGGAACCCCTCTCCGGCCTCCCGCGCGCGCCCGGGGACACGGAGACCCGCCTGGCGAGAACGCGCCCCTCGCCCCGACCTCAACCCCTCCCCGTCACCTCGCGGCACCGCGTTCGTGACGCGCGTAAAACCGGACTGGCGCGCAGCAGGTTTTACGTATAACCTCACCGGCTAACCCGTCCCACCGGAAGGTCGCCATGCGCCGCGTCGCCCTGGTCACCCTCGTCGTGCACGACTACGACGAGGCCATCCGCTTCTACACCGAGGCCCTCGGATTCCGTCTCGTCGAGGACGCCCCGCGTCCCGACGGCTCGCGCTGGGTCGTGGTCGAGCCCGGCGGCGACGGCACCGGCACCGGACTGCTCCTGGCCCGGGCCAAGGACGAGGACCAGCGGGCCCGCGTCGGCGACCAGACCGGCGGGCGCGTCGGCTTCTTCCTGCACACCGACGACTTCGCCCGCGACCACGCCCGGATGACCGCCGCCGGCGTGACCTTCCTGGAGGAGCCGCGCCACGAGCCGTACGGCTCGGTCGCCGTCTTCCAGGACCTGTACGGCAACCGCTGGGACCTGCTCCAGCCCGCCGGCCACTGATCCGCCCCGCACCACCTGCCCGAGGACCTGAGGAAACGAAACGCCCATGACCGCGTCCCGCATCGACACCGAGACCCTCCGCCGGCTCCCCAAGGCCGTCCTGCACGACCACCTCGACGGCGGCCTGCGCCCCGCCACCGTCGTCGAACTCGCGGACGCGGTCGGCCACACCCTGCCCACCACCGACCCGGACGAGCTGGCCGCCTGGTACTTCGAGGCCGCCAACTCCGGCGACCTGGTGCGCTACATCGCCACCTTCGAGCACACCCTCGCCGTCATGCAGACCCGCGAGGGCCTGCTGCGCACCGCCGAGGAGTACGTCCTCGACCTCGCCGCCGACGGCGTCGTCTACGCCGAGGTCCGCTACGCCCCCGAGCTGAACACCGCCGGTGGGCTGGCGATGAGCGAGGTCGTGGAGACCGTCCAGGAGGGCCTCGCGGCCGGCATGGCCAAGGCGGCCGCCGCCGGCACCCCCGTCCGCGTCGGCACCCTGCTGTGCGGCATGCGGATGTTCGACCGCGTCCGCGAGGCCGCCGACCTGGCCGTCGCCTACCGTGACGCCGGTGTCGTCGGCTTCGACATCGCCGGTGCCGAGGACGGCTTCCCGCCCGCCGACCACCTGGCCGCCTTCGAGCACCTGCGCCGCGAGAACGTGCCCTTCACCATCCACGCCGGTGAGGCCCACGGCCTGCCCAGCATCCACCAGGCCCTCCAGGTGTGCGGTGCCCAGCGCATCGGCCACGGTGTGCGTCTCACCGAGGACATCCCGGACCTCGCGGCCGGCAAGCTCGGCCGCCTCGCCTCCTGGGTCCGCGACCGCCGCATCGCCCTGGAGATGTGCCCCACCTCCAACCTCCAGACCGGCTGCGCCACCTCCATCGCCGAGCACCCCATCACCGCCCTGAAGGACCTCGGCTTCCGGGTCACCCTCAACACCGACAACCGTCTGGTCTCGGGGACGACGATGACCCGGGAGATGTCCCTGCTGGTCGAGGAGGCCGGCTGGACGGTCGAGGACCTGCGCACGGTGACCGTGAACGCCCTCAAGAGCGCGTTCATCCCGTTCGACGAGCGCAAGGCCCTCATCGAGGACGTGGTCCTCCCGGGGTACGCGAACGCGCTCTAGACGAGACCCCTGAGGTAGGCGGCCTGTCCGATGTGCTGGAGGTCGTCGGACAGGACGCTCACCAGGCGGACGCCGAGCGTCACCGGGGGGTCCCAGCGTTCGTCCACGACGCGTTCGAGATCCTTGGCGGCCAGCGTGCGCAGGGCGACGAGGGTCTGCTCGTGGACGGCGTCGTAGTACCCGGTCAGCAGGTCGGCCGACGCCACCCGCACCTTGGCGACCTTGGCCGGGGTGTGCCCGTAACCCGTGTCGTGCCGGGGCAGGTCGAGGCCGAACCGCTTCTCCCAGTCCTGGGAGAGCCACACCTGGTCGAGATCGAACGCGTCCGCGACATGGTCGTCCTGCACGCGCGTCAGGTGCCAGACCAGCCAGGCGATGGTGTTGGCCTCGGGGGACGGGCGGTGGTGCAGCTGGTCCGGGCCGAGGCCGTCGAGGACGGCTTGGACTTCTTCCTGGATGCGGCCGTAGCCGTCGATGAGGATGTCCTTTGCATGCATACCGTCCACCATCGCAAACCAGCGCCGCTCACGCGCCTCGTCGGCCGGATTCCGGCGGCCACCGGCCCTCGTCGCGCGGCCAGGCCTCCCTCGTCGCGTGGTCGGGGCTCCTCGTCAGGCGTTCAGGGCTCCCGTTTCGAGCAGCGTGACCAGTGCTCGCGCGGCCGGGCTCGTGGCCCGCTCCGGCGGCAGCAGGGCGACCGTCTCGTACTCCGCCTCGCCCACGCCCTTCAGCGGGAGCGCCGCGAGCGCCGGCCGTTTGTGCCGGAAGTGCCGGGGTACGACGGCGATCCCCAGGTTCTCGTCCACCAGGTCCAGCAGGCTGTGCACGTCGTTGACCTCCAGGGCGACCGTGCGCCGGACGCCGGCCCCGGTGAACGCGGCGTCGGTGGTGCGGCGCGGGCCCCAGTCGGGGTGGAAGTCCACGAAGACCTCCCCGGCGAGGTCGTCCGGGCCCGGCACGGCCGGGGCGGAGGCCAGGCGGTGGTTCGGGTGGCACAGCACGGTCATCGGCTCGCTGGTCAGCGGCACGGAGCGCAGCTGGTCGGTGTCCGCCTGGGTACGGTAGGCGAACGCCAGGTCGAGCCGCCCGGCGGCGACATCCTCCGCCAGCGCGCCCGAACCGGCCTGCCGCAGCCGGATCTCCACGTCCGGGTGCCGGCCCCGGAAGGCCGCCAGCAGCCGGGCCACCTGCACCCCGGCGATGCACTGCTCGGTGCCGAGGGCCAGCGTGCCCCGCAGCACGCCCTGCACCGCCGCCACCGCCTCGTGCGCCGAACGCACCTGCGCCAGGATCCGCTCGGCCTCCACCAGCAGCGCCCGCCCCGCCTCGGTGAGCGTCACCCGACGCGTGGTCCGCACGAACAGCGGCGCCCGCAGCTCCCGCTCCAGCGCGCGGATGGACGCCGACAGGCCCGACTGGGACACCATCAGGCGTTCGGCGGCCCGGGTGAAGTGCTGGTCCTCGGCGACCGCGACGAAGTGCTGGAGATGACGCAGTTCCATGATTGAGAAGGCTAACCGCTGAATCCCATCGGATTCTTCTGTTGGACCGCTTCCCGCCGCCCGGGGAAGAGTGGCACCGGTAGATCGTGTGCCAACCCCTCTGGAGTCGCGTTGTACACCGCACACCCCGACCGCTACGCCGAGATGCCCTACCGGCGCACCGGACGCAGCGGACTGAAGCTGCCCGCCCTGTCGCTCGGCCTGTGGCACAACTTCGGGCCGGACCGTCCCGTCGAGACCCAGCGGGCCATCCTGCGCCGCGCGTTCGACCTCGGCATCACCCACTTCGACCTCGCGAACAACTACGGTCCGCCGCCCGGGGCCGCCGAGTCCGCCCTCGGCGAGGCGCTGAAGGCGGACTTCGCGGGCTACCGGGACGAGCTGGTGATCTCCACCAAGGCCGGCTATCTGATGTGGCCCGGCCCGTACGGCGAGTGGGGCTCGCGCAAGTACGTGCTGTCCTCGCTCGACCAGAGCCTGAAGCGGCTGGGCCTGGAGTACGTCGACGTCTTCTACTCGCACCGCTTCGACCCGGACACCCCCCTGGAGGAGACGATGGGTGCCCTGCACTCGGCGGTGCGGCAGGGCAAGGCCCTCTACGTCGGCGTCTCCAACTACTCCGCCGAGCAGACCCGTGAGGCCGCGCGCATCCTCGGCGAGCTGGGCACCCCGCTCCTCATCCACCAGCCGCGCTACTCGATGCTCGACCGGCGTCCGGAGGACGAGGGCCTGCTCGACACCCTGGACGCGCTCCAGGTCGGCTCCATCGCGTACTCCCCGCTGGAACAGGGCCTGCTCACCGGCCGCTACCTCGACGGCATCCCGGAGGACTCCCGGGCCGCGAGCGACAGCCCGTTCCTGAACTCGGACGCGGTCACGGAGGACCTCGTCGCCCGGCTGCGCGCGCTCGACGAGATCGCGAAGTCCCGCGGCCAGACGCTGGCCCAGCTCGCCCTGGCCTGGGTGCTGCGCGGCGGCCGGGTGACCTCCGCCCTGGTCGGCGCGAGCAGCGCGCGGCAGATCGAGGACAGCGTCGAGGCAGTCCGCAACCTGGACTTCGACACCGAGGAACTGGCGCGCATCGACGCGATCGTCCGGCCGTAGCACCGGACGGCCGGCCCCGGAGGGCTGCGCGCGTCCGGTGCCGCGATCGCCCGGTGCCCGGGACCGTTCGGTGCCGCGCCCGCCTGGCGCCGCGTCCGCCCGGTACTACGCCCATCCGGTGCCAGGGCCATCCGGTGCTACGGGCGGCCGGTGCTACGGCCGTCGCTGCCGGGACCGTCCGAGGCGCGTTCCCGGTGGCGCCGTCAGGCGCCGGCCGGCACCCGGTCGAGGAATCCCAGGACCTGCCGGATGCGGCCCTCGGCGTCCAGGGTGATCACGTCGAACCCGGCCACCGGCGCCGGCCCTCCCCCGGAGGGGGTACCCCCGGCCTCGTTCACCAGCTCCCAGCCGAAGCGCGCGGTGTCGTGGTGGCCGTCGACCGCGCCGAGCGGGCGGAACACGAAGCCCGGGAACTGCTCGTGGGCCGCCGCGATGACGGCCGCGATCCGCTCGTGGCCGCGGACGTCCACGAGCGGGTCGGTGTAGCCGCCGTCCGGGGCCCACGCGGCCGCGACGGCCTTCGCGACGGCCTCCGGTCCGGAGGCGTTCCAGGCCTCGAAGTAGCGGGCGGCGGCGTTCTCGTGACGGTCGGTGCGCACGGTCATGGCGAAGCTCCTCCATCGAGGTCGTCTCTGCTGGTCAGGACCCGGGTCGGGGTTTCGCCGATCCGGTGTGACCACCATGCGGGAGAAGCGGCGGCCGGGTCGATTACCTCGAAGGTCATGCGCGGGCGCCGTGCGGACGCCTCATTCCGGCCAGAACAGGCGCGGAATATGCCAGGAGACTGGCCGGAAAGTCATGGTGACAGTGATTCAGTAGTGAACATACTCGACTGTACGGACTTCACTTGGCGCGAGGTTCCGATCACGCACCGCACATGATCCGCATCGAGGCGAGGCCGTCCCGCAGGCGAACGACCGCGACGGGGGAGCGCGCATGCACGACGAATTCCTGTGCCATGTCACCGCGTACGGCGTCTGCGGCGGGCAGCGCATCGGAGTGCCACTCGGGACCTACCGCGCTCCCACCCTGGCCCTCGCCCTGTGGTGGCTGCGCGACCGCGCCAACTGGATCGCCGACCGCCTCGACCCCCGGCCCGAGGCCGGGCACTTCCCGGCCGGCTCGCTCGTGCCGGTCGCCGACACCGTGCCCGACGTGTCCTTCGTGCTGCGCGCCTGGTGCGGTGACCCGGCCCGGCAGGAAAGCGTCGCCGACCAGCTGGCCGCGGGCCGGCTGGTGCGGATCGCGACCGGCGACGAGACCACCGAGTACGAACTGCTGGCGGAGTCCGTCGACGCGCTGCGCATGCAGCGGACGGTGCCCGGCCTCGTCGTACCGGTCGCCTGACCGACCGTCCCCCTGCCCCCGTCTTCCTCCCCTGCAACTCCCCGTGCCGCCCTCTCGCCCCTCGCGCGGGGCGCACATCTGAACGAATCGATAGAATTCCGGCATGGCTGAGTGGCCGGTCGTCCCGACCGCACCCGCACTCGTCCTGGCGACCGAGACGGGCCCCGCGGTGACCCCCGACGTGGAAGCGGGCCGGCGATGAAGACCCCCGGGTTCCGGCCCACGCACGTCGTCCCGCCGCACGGACTGCCCGCCTGGGAGGCCCCGGACCCGGCGCGGCCCACCGTGCCCCTGGACCCGCTGCTGCCGGTGCAGCTCGTGGAGCGGCGCGGCGACTGGGGGTACATCCGCTGCGCCAACGGCTGGGCCGCCTGGGTCGACGGCCGGCTCCTCGTCGCCCTGCCCGACGACCCGCCCGCCGCCGCCGAGCCCGAGGCCACCACCGATCCGCGCCCCCTGCTCGCCCGGCTGGAGCAGGCCCTGGCCGACTACCGGGCCGCCGTGGAGGACCTGGCGGCCGGCGGTCTGGACGGGGAGGCCTTCGACCTCCGCACCGGGGGCCTGCGGATCGGGCTCGTCGTCGACGGCGCCTCCATGTGGCTGTACGACGCACAGGAGGAGCGGTGGGTGTACGGCGACGGACGGAGGCTGAGCACCTACGCCACCGACGTCTCGGTCACCGGGGAGGACGACCCCGACCGCGCCTCCGCCCGGCTGGTCGCGCCCGAGGGTGAGCGCTGATGTCGAGCGAGGCCGGCCTGTTCGCCGGCCGCCCCTCGGAACTGATCGGCCGGCAGGTGGCGAGCTACCTGATCGAGAGCGAGGTCGGGCGTGGCGGGATGGCGGTCGTCTACCGTGCCCGCGACCTGCGCCTCGGCCGCACCGTCGCGCTGAAACTGCTCGCCCCGGAACTGGCCCGCAACGACACCTTCCGCAAGCGTTTCACCCACGAGTCCCAGGTCGCCGCGGCGATCGACCACCCGCACATCGTGCCGGTCTTCGAGGCCGGCGAGACCGACGGGGTGCTGTACATCGCCATGCGCTACGTCCCCGGCAGCGACCTGCGCCACCTCCTCGACGTGCGGGGCCCGCTGCCGCCGCCGGACGCGGTGCGCATCGCCGCCCAGGTGGCCTCCGCCCTGGACGCCGCCCACGACCACGGCCTGGTCCACCGGGACGTCAAGCCCGGCAACATCCTGGTCGCCGAGGGCACCGACAGCGACCATCCCGAGTACGTGTACCTGACCGATTTCGGGCTCACGAAGAAGTCCCTCTCGCTGACCGGGTTCACCAGCGTCGGCCAGTTCGTCGGCACCCTCGACTACGTCGCCCCCGAGCAGATCGCCGGCCGCCCGGTCGACGGCCGCTGCGACGTCTACGGCCTGTCCTGCGTGGTCTACGAGACCCTCACCGGCCGCCCGCCGTTCCAGCGCGAGGACGACATGGCCCTGCTGTGGGCCCACCAGTACGACGAGCCGCCCGCGCCGAGCGCCGTCGGTCCCGGTCTCTCCCCGGCCGTCGACTCCGTGTTCGCCCGCGCCCTGGCCAAGAGCCCGGACGCCCGCCACGACACCTGCCGGGAGTTCGTCGCCGCCCTGCGCGCGGCCACGACCGCGACGACCGCCGCGCCGCCGGAAAGCCGCACGGATGCGGAGCCGGCGCCCTCCCGGCCGCCCGAGCCCGCGCCCTGGCCCCCGAACTGGGCGGCACCGGTGTTCGGCGCCGGCCCGCGCTAGAGGCCGTTCGCGGGTGGGCCCCCGCGTCCCCGGCTTGAGCGGTCCGATACTCCGTCACACAATGGTGTCAGTGTGCAGCCAAACAGCCCACAGCGGGTTTGACGAAACCTGACGGGATCATCCGAGCGAAGCCGCGCATCGCGACGGGAAGTAGGGCTCGTGAGCGTCGACCCTCCGTCCTCTGGCCGTCCCACAGGCCCGCCCTCCGGCCCCCTGTCGGGCTCGTCCCGGCCGCCCGCCGGCCCGCCGCCCTCGCCGCCGCCCGCCGGTGGCGGCGGACACAGGGAGCCGCACGGCCCCTGGTGGAAGTCGGTGCCCCGGGTGGCGGCGCTCACCGCGGCCCTGATCGCCTGCGCGGCCCTCGCGGTGTTCTTCACCCGTCCGGGCGGCGGCGGAACCTCCGCGCAGAGCGGCGAGGTCTTCCTGGAGGCCGCCAACAGCACCGGCCAGGACCCCTTCACCGAGTCCACCGCGACGACGCAGGGAAGCGCCACCGCACCGGGCAAGTCCAGCGAGCCCGGGAAGTCGACCGCGCCGGGCGAACCCGCCACGCCGGGGAAGTCCACCGCACCGGGCCGCCCCACCGCGCCCCGGAGCACCGCATCCCTGCCGGTCAGTACCCCGCAGGAGGGAGCCAACGAGGTGCGCGGGGTGCAGGGCGGGGCGCCCGGCCTCTACGGCGGCACCCGGAAGACGCCCAGCTGTGACGTCGAACGGCAGATCAGGGCCCTCCAGGCCGACGCGAACAGGAACCGGGCCTTCGCCAGGTCGATCGGCGTCCAGCCCGCCGGCGTCCCCGGCTACCTCCGCTCCCTCACCTCCGTGCAGTTGCGCGCCGACACCCGCGTCACCAACCACGGCTACCGCAACGGCAGCGCCACCAGCTACCAGTCCGTCCTGCAGAGCGGTACCGCCGTCCTGGTCGACGCGCACGGCGTGCCCCGGCTGCGCTGCGCCTGCGGCAACCCGCTGATGGAACCGGTCGCCCAGAGCGCCGCGCCCCGGCTGGTCGGCCGGCAGTGGCCCTCGTACCGGTCCACGAACGTCGTCGTGGTGCAGCCCGCCCCGGTGGTCGTCAAGGTCTTCGTGATCTACGACACCCACCACCACATGTGGGTGAACCGCCACCGCGGCTACGCGAACGTCCGGTACGACGCGCACGGCAAGCCGCCGAAGTACCCGGACCCGTGGAAGGCCCCGTTGCCGTGCGCACCGGGTACGAGCAGTAGGCCCGGTTCCGCCTGTCCGCCGGCCTCGTCCGGGATCACCACGTCACCGGCCTCCCCGTCGCCCTCGACCTCACCGGGTTCGACACCACCGACGGGTTCCACGTCCTCGTCGCCCTCGAAGTCGACGTCACCTTCCTCGGAATCGTCGAAGCCGTCGGAGAAGCCGTCGGAGAAGCCGTCGGAGAAGTCGTCGTCGCCGCCGAAGTCCCAGTCGCCGTCGAGCGAGAAAGGCTCGGCGACCGAGTCCCCGTCCAAGGAATCGCCGTCGAAGGAGTCCCCGTCGAAGGAGTCGCCGTCCAAGGAGTCCCCGTCGAAGGAGTCCCCGTCGAAGGAGTCGCCGTCCAAGGAGTCCCCGTCCAAGGAGTCGCCGTCCAAGGAATCCCCGTCCGGCGAGTCGTCGGTTCCGTCGGCTCCATCGGCTCCATCGGCTCCGTCGGCCCCGTCGGCCGGTTCGCCGTCGACGAAGCAGTCCGGTGCCTCGCCCGAGGCACCGGCCCGCTCCGAGAGCCGGCAGCAGACGCAGGAACAGCAGACCCAACAGCAGCACACGCAGGAACAGCAGCAGAACCAGCAGCAGGGGCAGTAGTGCCCTCCCGGGGCGTGAGCCGCCACGGCGGCCCGCCCCGGTCGCATGCAGTGACACTCGCCACTGTGCGCGCTGGGCGAACGTATCCGGTGGACTGGGGGGCCGAGCTCGGGGTACGAGGACTGGTGCACCATCGACCGGCCGGACCGGGTTTTCCCAGAAGGACAGAATGATCGAGCACCTGGGCGGGGCAGTGATACCGACTGGTTTCGACGTACCCGTGGAACCATTGCGCAACGCGGCGCACTACACCGGTGAACCCGGATGCATCGCCGAGGCCCGTGCCTTCGCGTCCCGGTTTCTCCAGCAGCTGCGCACCGAGTGGTGCGCCACCGCGGACGCCCGGGCCGACGGCGAGCTCCTTCTCATGGTCAGCGAGCTGGTCACCAACGCCGACCGGCACAGCAACGGCCCGTACATCCTGGAGCTGGAGGGCACGGACACCTCGGTCACGGTGTCCGTGTACGACAGCAGCAGCGCCCTGCCCCGCCGCTTCCCGAAGGACCCCGAGCGCGTCGGGCGGCACGGTCTGGAGATCGTGTACGCCCTCGCCTCGGAGCTGACCGTCGAACGCGTGCCCGTGGGCAAGCGGGTGCGAGCCGTCTTCCAGCTGCGACGCGACTGAGCGGCGGCGAGGCCGAGCGGTGCGCCGACGGCGTGGTGTGTCAGGCGCAGCCCAGCTCGCCGAGCATCCCCTGCCGCAGCCGGGCGATGATCCGCTTGATCAGGCGGGAGACATGCATCTGGGAGCAGCCGAGCTGCTCGCCGATCTCCGCCTGGGTCGCCTCCTCGACGAACCTGAGGTGGATGATCTGCCGGTCACGGTCGCTCAGCTCCGCCATCAGCGGGGCGAGCGCGTGGAAGTCCTCGACGAGCTGCAGACCCTCCTCCTCCACACCGATGAAGTCGGCGAGCACCGCCTCGCCGTCCTCCGGGCCGTCGCCGGTGAGCGCCGCGTCCAGGGAAGCCGAGTTGTAGCCGTTGGAGGCCAGCTGGGCCTCGACGACCTGGTGCTCGGTGAGGTTCATCAGCGTGGCCAGCTCGGCGACCGTCGGGTCCCGGTCCAGGCGGCTCGACAGCTCCTCGCGGGCCTTGGCCAGCTCCACGCGCAGCTCCTGGAGCCGGCGCGGAACGTGCACGGCCCAGGTGGTGTCACGGAAGAACCGCTTGATCTCGCCGACGATGTAGGGCAGAGCGAAGGAGGTGAACTCGACCTCGCGCGCCAGTTCGAACCGGTCGATGGCCTTGATCAGGCCGATCATCCCGGTCTGGACGATGTCCTCCATGTCGTCGCCGCGGCCACGGAAGCGTCCGGCCGCGAACCGCACCAGTGACATGTTCATCTCGATGAGGGTGTTGCGCGCGTACTGGTACGCGGGCGTCCCCTCCTCCAGCTCGGTCAGGCGGCGGAAGAACTGGCGGGACAGCTCCCGTGCGTCCCGTGGCGCGACGGACGCCGGGTCCGCGATGCCGGGAAGCGACCCGTCGCCCGTCCTGTCCTGCACGGTCTGTTCGACGACCTCTGCGTCCGACCGGATCCCGGCGGCGGTGTTCATTACCTCTCCCACGAAAGTCACGGTTCCGACATCTCCCTGTACGGCCTGACTGCCGGTTTCCCGCACAGGCCGTTCTGTGCGGGTACCCGTTCTGCGGGGGTTCAAGCAGGTCCGCAGAGCCGCTCACGGCCCGGGTACCCACGGTGACGCCACGCATGCACCCCTCCGCCCGCACTGGCGCGAAACGGTCGGTGCGCCGCGAGGGTTTCCCGCAGAGCGCAATCCTGCTCCCTCGTTCCGGGACGGCACCGATCCTAGGCTGACGGGATGAGCAACCCGGTGAGTGAAGAAGCCCGTGTCATTCCACTGCGACCGGCGCCCGCCCGGCCGGCCGCTCCGGAGACCGAGCCCGCCCCCAGGGAGCCACTGTGGCGGGATCTCGTCGGTGAGGTGCTGCGCAGGGAGCGGAAGGCGCAGGACCGCACGCTCAAGGACGTGGCCGACGCCGCCCGGATCTCGCTGCCCTACCTGTCCGAGATCGAGCGGGGACGCAAGGAGGCCTCGTCCGAGGTGCTGGCGGCCGCGGCCCACGCGCTCGGCCTGGGCCTCGGGGACCTGCTGTCGCTGGTGCACGGCGAGCTGACCCGGCGCACCGCCGGGCGGCCCTCGCCCGCCGCCGCTCCGCACCGGCCGTACCGGGGGCTCTGTCTGGCGGCCTGATCCGTCACGTCTCCCCGCGGCTGCCGGAAGCGCGATGAGTTTCGGCGCGTGCGGGAGTCGACAGACACGACCGCGTTCCACGCCCCAGGAGGTGCTCATGTCCACCGACGGATTCATCACGTGTCTCTGGTTCGACGGCCAGGCGGAGGAGGCCGCGCACCACTACGTCTCGATCTTCAAGGACTCCCGCGTCGGGAACGTCGTCCGGTGGCCGGAGTCCGGTCGCGGCCCGGCCGGCTCCGTGCTGACCGTGGAGTTCACGGCCAACGGCCAGCGGTTCGTCGCCCTCAACGGCGGCCCCGAGTTCGGCTTCAACGAGGCCGTCTCCTTCCAGATCCTCTGCTCCGGCCAGGAGGAGATCGACCACTACTGGACGAAGCTCACCGAGAACGGCGGCGAGGGCGGCCAGTGCGGCTGGCTCAAGGACCGGTACGGCGTCTCATGGCAGGTCGTCTACGCCCCCCTCCTCGGCATGATCGCCGACCCGGACCAGGAAAAGGCCTCCCGCGCCCTCGACGCCATGATGGGCATGACCAAGCTGGACGCGGCGGTACTGGACAGGGCGTACGCGGGCGAGTAGCGGAAGCCGGCCGCGGGGCCGGCCGGAGGCGGGGCGCCGGAGGGCTCCGCGCGTCGTACGGGCAGTCGGCTCGGCGCGCGGGGCGGACCCCGCGTGGCTAGCGTGAACTGACGGGACAGACCACGTCAGGAGGGCCGGCAGCATGGCCGTGCAACCGGAAGGAACGCCCTGTTGGGCCGATGCGATGTTCAGTGACGTCGAGGGAGCCAAGCGGTTCTACGGCGACGTCCTCGGCTGGACCTTCGGCGAGTCGTCGTCGGAGCACGGCAACTACACCCAGGCCTACGCGCACGGCAAGGCCGTGGCCGCCGTCGTCCCGCCCATGCCCGGCCAGGAGGGCCACTCGCAGTGGTGCCTGTACCTCGCCTCGCCGGACGCGGCGGCCACCGCGGAGAGGATCCGGGAGAACGGCGGCGAGGTGCTGATGGAGCCGATGCGGGTCGGCGATTTCGGCACCATGTGCCTGGCCCGGGAGCCCAGCGGGGCCGTGTTCGGCGTGTGGCAGGCGGGCACCCACGAGGGCTTCGAGGCGACGGCCACGCCCGGCGCCTACTGCTGGGCCGAGGTCTTCACCAGGGAACCGGAGCAGGCGGACGCGTTCCTCTCCGCGGTCTTCCCGTACCGGATGAAGGAGATCGCGGACGACACGGTGGACTTCCGGATGTTCGAGGTCGGCGAGGACACCGTCCTCGGCCGGATGCGGATGACCGACGACTTCCCGCCGGAGGTGCCGTCGTACATCAACGTCTACTTCACCGTGGACGACTGCGACGCGGCCGTCGACCGGGCCGTCAAGCTCGGCGGGATCCTCCGCTTCGGGCCGATGAGCAGCCCCTTCGGCCGGTTCGCGGCGCTGAGCGACCCGCAGGGCGCGAACCTCTCGGTGATCGACATCACGACCACCGAGGGCGAGATGCCGGGAATCCGGGACGTCTGACCGGTCCCGGAACGGCACCCCCGCAGGCCATGGCATGATCGGGCCCATGCGTGAACGTGTGGTGGCCGCGTGCGACGGGGCTTCGAAGGGAAACCCCGGACCGGCCGGATGGGCGTGGGTGGTCTCGGACGGCGACGAGCGGACCCCCGCCCGCTGGGAGGCGGGCCCGCTCGGCCGGGCCACCAACAACGTCGCAGAGCTGACGGCCCTGGAGCGGCTGCTCACCGCCGTCGACCCGGACGTCGAGCTGGAGGTCCGGATGGACTCCCAGTACGCGATGAAGGCCGTCACCACCTGGCTGCCCGGCTGGAAGCGCAACGGCTGGAAGACCGCCGCCGGCAAGCCCGTCGCCAACCAGGACCTGGTGGTCCGCATCGACGAACTCCTCGGCGGCCGGTCCGTCGAGTTCCGCTACGTCCCCGCACACCAGGTCGACGGCGACCCGCTGAACGACTTCGCCGACCGCGCGGCCAGCCAGGCGGCCTCCGTCCAGGAGCCGGCCGGCAGCGCGCTCGGCTCGCCCGAGCCCCCGCCGTCGTCCGGCACCCCGGCGGCCGGGACATCGCGCGGGAAGGCACGCGGCCGCACCGGCGGCGCCGCTTCCGCGCGCAGCGGCGGGGCCGCGTCCTCCCGCACCATCAAGGCCAAGTTCCCGGGCCGCTGCCTGTGCGGCCGGTCCTACGCGGCCGGCGAGAAGATCGCCAAGAACGCGCAGGGCTGGGGCCACCCGGAGTGCCGTACCGCCGAGGTCTGATCAGACGTCGAAGGTGTAGTGCCTGGTGTGGTCCAGCATGTCCGCCGGGCGCACGGTGTTCCACGGCTTCATGGTGTCGTTCAGGTCCACCACGTTCGGCGTGCCGCCCGTCGGGACATAGGCGGAGTCCGGGTGCCGGCGCTGCCACTCGGCCCACAGCTTGTCGATGTAGGCGTGGTGCAGCCAGAACACCGGGTCGTTGGGGGAGACACCGGTGGCCATCTGCCCGCCGACCCACACGTGCACCCTGTTGTGCAGGTTGACCCCGCGCCAGCCCTCCAGGTGGTTGCGGAAGCCGTCCGAGGAGCTGTTGTACGGCGCCATGTCGTACGTCGCCATCGACAGCACCGACTCCACCTCGGCCCGCGTCGGCAGCTCCCGCACACCGGTGCCGAGCGAGCGGCGCAGGAACGTACGGCCGTCGACGCGCACGTTGATCGTCCAGTTCCCGGTGGACGCGGCGAACGGGCCGTCCATCACCCGGCCGTCGGTGCTGCGCCCGGTGCCGCCGAGGAAGTCCGGCGCCCACAGCGAGGCCCGCACCGTGCGGTCGGCGCTCCAGTCCCAGTAGGGCAGCGCGACCGAGGAGTCCACCGACTGCAGCGCCTCCTCGAAGTCGAGCAGGAATCTGCGGTGCCAGGGCAGGAAGGAGGGGGAGCGGTGGCCGGTCCGCTCACCGTTGTCGGTGTCCGACATGATGAACTCGTTGTGGGTGCGGACGAAGTCGTCGTAGCGTCCGCTGCGCTTCAGTTCGAGGACGGCGCCCACGAACCGCTTCTTCTCGTCGGCGGTGAGGGTGGCCTGGTTCTTGCGTACGGTCATGGTGCGGGGTGCTCCGGAAGTCCTTGCGAGGGCGGTCAGTTGGCGGGGAACGGCAGCAGCGTTGCGCCCTGCAGCTCGTCCACCGCGGCACGAGCGGCGGCGCGCGGGGTCGGCACCGGGTCGTAATGGCTGACGACGCTGATCCAGCTGCCGTCGGCGTTCTGCATCACGTGCAGCTGCACGCCGTCGACGAACACCCCGTAGCCGCCGCCGTGTTCGTGGTGGTGTCCGCCGCCGCTCGCCGGACGGCCCTGTATCCGGCGGCCCTTGTAGACCTCGTCGAAGGAATCGGGCGTGGTGGGCATGTGGTGGTCGGCGGCCGACGCGGCGGGCGCCGCGAGGGTGGCGACCGAGGCCGTCGCGGCGACGGCGGCTGCCGCGGTGAGCGCGCGACGCCGGGTGATGTCGGGCATGCGGGTCCTCCTGAAGAGTGGTTCGGTGGTGACGACGCATGCCTATCCGGATCATTGGGGGCGGGAGAAATCAGCCGGAACCGGTTGGCTGTGATCCGGACAATTAGCCACATGTCGTAGAGAGTTGAACTAAGATGATCTTGCTGGGGCGGTAGGCCGTTCCGCCCCGGAACGGGGAATTCCTTGCCGGGGCGCCGCACTTGCCGATGATCTTTTCCGGTCGCCACCCGTTCGAGTGGCGCGGCTCACCGCGCCAAACTGACGCGATCGGGCGGCCCGCCGCCCCTGCTACCCTCCGGTGCCGTTCCAGCACGTCGGGTGACGGTCAGGGGAGTGCGTGTGAAGGTCGTCTGTGTCGGAGGCGGGCCCGCCGGCCTGTACCTCGCCATCCTGCTCAAGCGGCAGGACCCCGCCCATGACGTCACCGTCCACGAACGCGACCCCGAAGGCTCCACCTACGGCTGGGGCGTGACCTACTGGCACGGACTCCTCGACCGGCTCCGGGCGCACGACCCCGAGACGGCCCGGGCGATCGAGGAGCACTCGGTCCGGTGGAGCGAGGGCGTCGCCCACGTCCGCGACCTGACGACCCGGCACCCCGGGGACGAGGGGTTCGGCATCGGCCGGCACCGGCTGCTCGACCTGCTCGCCGGCCGGGCCCGCGCCCTCGGGGTCCGCCTGCGGTACGAGAGCGAGGTGACGCGCCCGCCCGCCGGCGCGGACCTCGTCGTCGCGGCCGACGGAGTGCACAGCGCCCTGCGCACCAACGCCGCCCACGACTTCGGCACCCGCGTCACCTCCGGCCGCAACCCCTACATCTGGCTCGGCACCAGCAAGGTCTTCGACGCCTTCACCTTCGCCTTCACCGAGACCGAGCACGGCTGGATCTGGGCCTACGGCTACGGCTACGGCGACGACCGCAGCACCTGCGTCGTCGAGTGCTCACCGGGGACCCTCACCGGCCTCGGCCTGGACCGCGCCGACCAGGCCGAGGGCCTCGCCCTGCTGGAGAAGCTCTTCGCCGGCGTCCTCGACGGCCACCCCCTGACGGCCCGCCCCGGCGCCTCCTGGCAGACCTTCCGCACCCTCACCAACCGCACCTGGCACCACGGCAACCTGGTCCTGCTCGGCGACGCGGCCCACACCACCCACTACTCCATCGGCGCCGGCACCACCCTCGCCCTGGAGGACGCCATGTGCCTCGCCGGTGCCCTGCGCGGCCACGCCGGCCTGCCCCAGGCCCTCGCCGCCTACGAGCGCCGACGCCGGGCCGCGCTGCTGTCCGCGCAGAGCGCCGCCCGCTACAGCGCCCAGTGGTACGAGGACCTGCCCCGCTACATCGACCTGCCCCCGCACCGGATGTTCGCCCTGCTCGGCCAGCGCCACTCGCCGCTGCTGCCGTACGTCCCGCCGCAGCTGTACTACGGCCTCGACCGGGCGGCCGGACGGCTGGAGACGCTGCGCAGGCTCAAGCGCTGGCTCGGCCCCCGCGCCGCCCGCGCCCTGCACGCCCGCTCCGCGGCCGGCCGGGGATAACCCCGCCCTCCACCGTTCGGGCGAGGAAACGTTGGTGAATGCCCATTCACTCGATATGGTGAATACGTATTCACCTCGTCACCGTGCCGCCCGCAGGAGCGCCGATGGACCAGCCAGAGCCCATACCCCCGCGGCCCCGGCTGCGCGACCGGCTCACCGTGCCGGTCCTGGCGTCGGGCGGCATCCTCATGGCGGTCATGCAGACCGTGGTCGTCCCGCTCCTGCCCGACCTGCCCCGGCTCACCGGAGCGTCGGCCGCCGCCGTCTCCTGGACGGTCACCGCGACCCTCCTCTCCGGCGCCGTCCTCACCCCCGTACTCGGCCGGGCCGGCGACATGTACGGCAAGCGCCGGGTGCTCACCGCCGCGCTCGCCCTGATGACCGTCGGCTCCGTGATGTGCGCGCTCTCCTCCGACATCGGGGTGCTCATCGCCGCCCGCGCGCTCCAGGGTGCCGCCGCCTCCGTGGTCCCGCTCTCCATCAGCATCCTGCGCGACGAACTCCCGCCCGAGCGCCGTGGCTCGGCGGTCGCCCTGATGAGTTCCACCGTCGGCATCGGCGCCGCGCTCGGCCTGCCGCTCGCCGCGCTGGTCGTGCAGTACGCCGACTGGCACACCATGTTCTGGCTCACCAGCGCCCTCGGCGCACTGGGTGTCACGGCGACCTGGTGGGCGGTACGGGAGTCACCGCTGCGCGAGCCCGGCCGCTTCGACGTCGCCGGCGCGCTCGGCCTCGCCGCCGGGCTGGTCTGCCTGCTGCTGGGCGTCTCCCAGGGCGGCACCTGGGGCTGGGGCAGCGCCCGGGTCCTCGCCCTGTTCCTCGCGGCCGTCGCCGTCCTCGTCCTGTGGTGCCGGCAGCAGCTGCGCGCCGCCCGGCCGCTGGTCGACCTGCGGCTGGCCACCCGGCCGCGGGTGGGCCTGTCCCATGTGGCGGCCCTGCTGACCGGATTCGCCTTCTACGCCAACTCGCTGGTCACCGCCCAGCTCGTGCAGGCGCCGAAGGCCACCGGGTACGGCCTCGGCCTGTCCATCGTCGCCACCGGGCTCTGCCTGCTGCCCGGCGGCGTCACCATGCTGCTGTTCTCCCCGCTGTCGGCCCGCATCTCGGCCGCGCGCGGCCCGCGGATCACCCTCGCGCTCGGCGCCGCCGTCATCGCCTGCGGGTACGCGCTGCGCATCGCCGACAGCCGCGACCTGTGGATGATCATCCTGGGCGCCACCGTGGTCGCGACCGGCACCACGCTCGCCTACTCCGCGCTGCCGACCCTGATCCTGCGGGCCGTACCGGCCGCCCAGACCGCCTCCGCCAACGGCGTCAACGTCCTCATGCGGACCATCGGCCAGGCCGTCTCCAGCGCGGCCGTCGCCGCCGTCCTCGTCCACCACAGCAGCCCCCTCGGCGGCGTCCCCGTGCCCACCCTGCACGGCTACCTGCTCGCCTTCGCCCTGGCCGGCACCGTCGCCCTCGCGGCCTGCGCGGCGGCCCTGTCCATCCCCGGCGACGGCCCCGCCCGGGGCACCCGGCGGCACCGCGGCGCCCCCCGGGGCGCCCGGGACGGGGCGATGGAGGGAGCATGAGGACCATGACCACGCCACCCGGTCAGGCGCCCGCCCCCGCACGCCGGGACGCCGAGGCCACCAAGGCCGCCATCCTGAGGGCCGCACGTCACCTGCTGGCCCGGCACGCGCACGCCGACATCACCCTGAGGGCCGTCGCCGAGCGGGCCGGCGTCAGCCCGCCGCTGATCCTGAAGTACTTCGGCAACAAGGACGCCCTGTTCGCCCGCGTGATGTCCTTCGACACCGACGCCGACGACCTGCTGGACGCCCCGCTGGACGACCTCGGCCGGCACATGGTCCGGCACGTGGTCTCCAGCCAGCGCGAGCGGGGCGCCGACCCGCTGCTGCGCATCGCCTTCGCCCCGCTGCACGGCGACCACGGCGAGGTGCTGCGCGCCAACTTCCGCGCCCAGGTGACCGAGCGCCTCGCCGCCCGCCTCACCGGCCCCGACGCGGGCCTGCGCGCCGAACTCGCCGTCGCCGCCCTGGTCGGCCTCGGCGTCATGTACGGCATCGCCCGCGGCCCGCACCTGCGCGAAACCGACCCCGACGCCCTCGCCGACCGCTACGGGCCCGCCGTACAGGCACAGCTCACCCCCGGACGGTGAGCCCCGCGGGCCGCGACGGAGCCGTACCGGGTGACAGACTGAGGCCATGGACGAACGCGTAATCGGCAGGTCGGGTCAGTGGGCGTCGGTGGTTGGCCTCGGCACATGGCAGCTGGGCGCCGACTGGGGCGCCGTGGACGACAAGGAGGCCCTCTCCGTCCTGGAGGCGGCGGCCGAGGCCGGGGTCACCTTCTTCGACACCGCCGACGTGTACGGCGACGGGCGCAGCGAGTCGACGATCGCCTCGTTCCTGCGCGGCCGGCCCGATCTGCACGTGCTCGTGGCCACCAAGATGGGCCGCCGGGCGGAGCAGGTCCCCGAGAACTACGTCCTGGACAACTTCCGTGCCTGGAACGACCGCTCGCGCCGCAACCTCGGCGTCGACCGGATCGACCTGGTGCAGCTGCACTGCCCGCCCACCCCGGTCTACTCCTCGGACGCGGTGTTCGACGCCCTGGACACCCTGGTCGAGGAGGAACGCGTCGCCGCGTACGGGGTGAGCGTGGAGACCTGCGCGCAGGCGCTCACCGCGATCGCCCGGCCGAACGTCGCGAGCGTGCAGATCATCCTCAACCCCTTCCGGATGAAGCCCCTGCGGGAGGTGCTGCCCGCCGCCCGCGAGGCCGGCGTCGGCATCATCGCGCGCGTGCCGCTCGCCTCCGGACTGCTGTCCGGCAAGTACACCCAGGACACCGTGTTCGCCCCCGACGACCACCGCACCTTCAACCGGCACGGTGAGGCCTTCGACCAGGGCGAGACCTTCTCCGGCGTGGACTACGCCACCGGGGTCGAGGCCGCCGCCGAGTTCGCCGCGCTCACCCCGGAGGGGTACACCCCGGCCCAGCTGGCGCTGCGCTGGATCGTCGAGCAGGAGGGCGTGACCACGGTGATCCCCGGCGCCCGCAACCCGGAGCAGGCCCGCGCCAACGCCGCGGCGGCCAAGCTGCCGCCGCTGCCGCGGGAGACGTTCGCCGCGATCCGTGAGCTGTACGAGCGGCGGATCGGGGACCAGGTGGAGTCCCGCTGGTAGGCGCCATCACGCGCACCGTTTGAACGATCGGGCGGGCGGTTACACGCACCGCATGACGGAGGAAGGACGGCGCAGAGGGCGCGACGAGACCGAGGAGGAGCGGGCCGACCGGATGTGGGGTGAACTCATCCAAGAGGTCCGGGTGGCCCAGACGGGCGTGCAGATCCTGTTCGGCTTCCTGCTGACCGTCGTCTTCCAGCCCAAGTACGGGCGGCTCACCTCCACGGACCACGCCATCTACATCGTCACCGTGGTCCTCGGCGCCTGCGCGACCGGCGCCCTCATCGGCCCGGTCTCCCTGCACCGGCTGGTCTCCGGCCGCCGGGTCAAGCCGCAGGCGGTGCGGCTGGCCTCCCGGATGACCCTGGTCGGCCTGGCGCTGCTGCTCGCGACGATGACGTCGTCGCTGCTGCTGATCCTCCGGGTGGCCACGCACGACGGCTACGTGCCCTACCTGGTGGCGGCCGTCGTCGCCTGGTACCTGGTGGGCTGGTACGGCCTGCCCCTCTGGGCCCGCCGCAGGTACTCCTCCCGGCCGGACGACCAGGCGGAGCGCCCGCGGCTGCCGCGCTCGCCCGACTAGGGGCGGACGTAGGGCCGGGTCATGACCTCCATGTTGTGCCCGGAAGGATCGGTGAAGTAGACGCCGCGGCCCCCGAAGAGACGGTTGGTCCGGCCGGGTTCGGTGTGGTGCGGGTCGGCGTAGTAGGTGACGTCGAGCGCCTCCAGCCGGGCGATCACGCCGTCGAAGCCCTCCTCCGGCACGAGGAACGCGTAGTGCTGCGACTGGATCGGTTCCGCACGCTGCTCGTAGAAGTCGAGCGTCACGCCGTTGCCGAGGTCGACGGGCAGGAACGGGCCGAACGGGGCGGCGACGGTCAGGCCCAGGACGGCGGCGAGGAACTCCGCCGACAGCCGCCGGTCCCGGGCGAGGACGGCGGTGTGGTCGAGCCTGACCGCGGCGGTCGGGGCGTGCGTCGGCGCGGGCCGCGCGGTGGTCTGCATGGGTGGGTGTGTCTCCGGTTCGTGAGGTCCGCGGGAAGGGCGCCCGAAGCGGGCGACGGCTGGAACTCGAAGACGACGGCGGGCCTCTCGCCCGCCTCGCGCTCACGCGGAGGCCGGGACCCTCACTCGTGTGTGGCCCATGGCCGACCCGGCAGTCACCCGGGTGACTTTACTGATCATGGTGAGCCGGTGCAACGCCCCTCAGCGCGAGCAACTGGCGGTCGTGCGGCCGGCTGAGCAGCAGCAGGGACAGCACCGCCCCGATCAGGGCGCAGAACATGTCCCACTGGGTGTCCCACACATCGCCCTGGATGGCGAGGAACGCGTCCGCGCCGTGCCCCCCGATCTCCGCCGCCAGCCACTCCAGCAGCTCGAAACAGGCGCTGAAGGCCAGACAGGCACAGACCGTGAGCGGCGCCAGCCAGCGGCTGCCGCGCAACGGCGAGGTGCGGCTGAGCAGTTCGCGGACCAGCACGGCCGGTACGAAGCCCTGCATCAGGTGCCCGAAGCGGTCGTACGGATTGCGGTCCAGGCCGAAGGTGTCACGCACCCAGTCACCCGCCGGGACCTCGGCGTAGGTGTAGTGTCCGCCGACCGCCAGGACCAGCGCGTGCGCGGCGAGCAGCCCGCACAGCAGCCCGGTCAGCGGGAAGCGCCGCCAGGCCAGCACCACCAGGGGCAGGCCCACCAGCGCCCACACCGTCTCCAGGAACCAGGTGGCGCGGTCGCGGGCGCCCCACGCGGACGCGGCCAGCCCGACGGCCACCACACCGGCGAAGAGGGTGGGCGGCACCCGGCGCGGCGCGCGGAGCGGGGCGGGGTGCACTGCGGTCACGGGGGGCTCCTTGCCAGAGGGCGGTGTCGCGGGTGTCGTAGGAGCCCCATCGTGGCGCCCGCCCGGCCGGCGGGCATGAGTACGGCTACTCAGCCGTGGAGAGGATCTCCGCCAGCAGCTCGTCCATCGGGAGGCGTTCGTGCCCCGGCGGGACGACGTGGTGGGTCTCGCGCAGGAACGCGGCGACCGCCGGCGCCCAGGCGAGCACCACCGCGTGGTGCCGGCCGCCGTCCGGCCGGGTGTCCCCCAGGAACTCCAGGCGCAGCTCCTGCCACAGCCCCGCGGCCTCCGGCCGCATCCGCACGTCACCGACGCCGACCGGCCGCTCCAGGCCGTCGCAGAGCATCTGCCGGTCCAGCCGCCAGCGGGCCAGCACCCGGCCGTCGTGGGCGAAGACGGCGGTGACGGCGAACGGGTCGTCGGCGTCGTAGCTGAGGTGGGCGAGCACCGGACACCGGCCGGTGCCGTGGGCGAGGAGCTGCACCACCAGGGTCTTGTGCACGAACGGGTTCACGCGGGGGGCCTCCGGCAACAATCGGCGTAGGGCCCTCTAGTACCCCCGTATCGCCCGGGATGCTCACCCGTGAGCATGATTCTGGGGCGGGAGACGTAGGAGCTCATCCGCACGTCGGCGGCCGGGGTCCGTCTCCCGGCCCGGCCGCCGGGCCGGGGACCGGGCCGCCGACGACGGACTCGTACCGCAACTCCGAGGCCCCGCGGTCGCGTACGACCCGCTCGGCGGAGCAGCCGGCGTCAGGCGAAGGCCTCCCGCAGCGCCGGCAGCAGGGTCTTGGCCGACCAGTCCAGGAACTCGTGCTGTGCGTCGCCGCCGATCTGCACCAGGGCGACCTCCCCGAAACCCGCCTCCACGTAGGGCCGTACGGCCTCCACGAAGGCGTCCGGGTCGTCACCGCACGGGATGGCGGAGGCGACGTCGTCCTCGGTGACGAACTGGGTCGCGGCCTCGAAGGAGTCGGGGTGCGGCAGTTCGGCGTTCACCTTCCAGCCCAGGCCGAACCAGCGGAACTGGGAATGGGCGCGCTTGACCGCCGTGTCCCGGTCGGGGTCGTAGCAGACGGGCAGCTGGCCCACCCGGGGCTTGCCGCTGCCGCCGTGCCGGTCGAACGCCTCCAGCAGGCCCGCCTTCGGCTCGGTCGCGATCACCAGGTCGGCGAGGTGCCCGGCGAGCTTGCAGGACTGGTCGCCGGAGACGGCGATGCCGATCGGCGGAGCCTGTTCCGGCAGGTCCCACAGCCGCGCCGACTCGACGTCGAAGTGCTGGCCGTGGTGGGTGACATGGCCGCCCTCGAACAGCGCGCGGATGATCTGCACGGCCTCTTCGAGCATCTCGTGGCGTACGTCCGCCGGCGGCCAGCCGCCGCCCACCACATGCTCGTTGAGGTTCTCTCCGGCACCCAGTCCGAGCCGGAAGCGGCCCTCGGACAGCAGCTGCACGGTCGCTGCCTTCTGTGCCACGACCGCCGGGTGGTAGCGCAGGATGGGGCAGGTGACGTACGTCATCAGGGGGATCCGCGAGGTGGCCTGGGCGGCGGCGCCCAGCACGCTCCACGCGTACGAGGAGTGGCCCTGCGAGCGCAGCCAGGGGAAGTAGTGGTCGGAGATCACCGAGAAGTCGAAACCGCCCTCCTCGGCCCGCACCACGTGGTCCACCAGGTCCCGGGGACCCGTCTGCTCGGTCATCATCGTGTATCCGATTTGCACCATAACCATCGAGTCCCCGGCTCGGCGGACGGAAAACAGGCATCGGGCCGGGGTCACTCCCGCGGCGTGCGGAACGTGCCCAGGAACGTCGTCAGGGCCAGCCGGTTCGCCCCGTCGCCCCAGGCCGTGGCGGGAGTGGTGAAACGCAGGGAGAAACCCCGCGTCCCGCCCAGCAGGAAGCCCCGCCCGAGCGTGTGGGTGCGCGCGTCCCCCGGACCGGCGAGCCACTCCAGGTCGGCGGCCCGGTGACCCTGGTAGGTGGTGGCCCGGACGGCGCCGACCCGGTGGTAGCCGGGCAGCCGCGCCAGCCCGGGCTCGACGTCGTCCCGCCAGACGGCGACGGGGTCGGGGCCGACGCGCTCGCTGTAGGTGACGGCGAGGGTGGGCGAGTCGCCGCCCCGGCCGAAGGTGACGCGGTAGGCGAGGTCGGACACCCGGGAGGTGGCCAGCCGCTTCCAGCCGTCGGGCAGCGCCACCGAGAACCCCTCGGGCGCGCTGTAGCGGCGGTAACCGGCAGGGAGGGCGGGGGAGGGCGGGGCGCTCGGCGTGCCGGCCGGGGCGGCGGTGGGCCGGGTGGCGCCACCGGTGTGCCGGCCGGAGGGCGTGGCCGCGGCGGTGGCCCGGGGCGGTGCCCCGGCCGTGTCGGTGCCGGTGAGCACGCCGGTCGCGGCCAGCGCCGCCACGGCCGCCGTGACCAGGGCCAGCACGGCCGCTGCGGTCAGGACCCACCTGCCGCGCAGCGGCCCGGCCGGGCCCACCCCCGCGTAGGCGCCGCGCAGCCGCGGCGCGGGGGCCGGCTGCCGGTCCGCGTCCGTCTCCTCGGCCAGCGCCCGCGCCAGCGCCTCCCGGACCACCGGCCGGGTCAGCCGCTCCCGCGGGTCTTTGCGCAGCAGCCCCTGCACGGCCTGGGTGAGCGGGCCGGTGCGCAGCGGGGTGCGCAGCGGCAGCCGGTCCACCGCCTTCAGCGTGGCGTCCGGCCGGCCGCGGTCCCGGAACGGCGGCCGGCCCTCGACCGTCGTGTAGAGCAACGCGCCCAGCGCCCACAGGTCGGCGGCCGGTCCGATGCGCTCGTCGCGGGCCTGCTCCGGGGAGGCGTACGACGGTGCGGTGAGCCGGGGGACCAGGGTCGCGCCCGCCAGCCCGAACCCGGTGACGACGACCGGGCCGCCGTCGCGTACGAAGACCTGCCCGGGGCTCAGTTCGCCGTGCGTGATGCCCTCGTCGTGCGCGGCCTGCAGCACGTCCAGCAGCTCCAGACCGAGCCGGGCCGCCCGCATCGGGTGGAACGAGCCCTCCCGGGCGAGGAGTTCACCGAGCGGCGTGCCGTCGATCCACTCGGTGACCGTCCACAGCGTCCCCGCCTCCACCACGGCGTCGACGACCGCGGCGACCTGGCCCGGACGCAGCAGCCGCATGGTCTCCGACGTGCGCACGACCCGCGCGGTGACCCGGCGCGCGGTGTCCTCGGCGGCGGGGCCCGGCAGGGCGGTCTGCGCCACCAGGCGGGGCTGGTGCGCCGTCACGTCCTCGGCGTACCACCACAGGCGGTTCGTCTCGCGGGCGAAGACCTCCAGGAGCCGGTACCGGCCGGCGACCAACTCGTGTGCGGAGACGTGCGCCTTGACCATGGTCATCCCTCGCTGGAACCCCTGCCTCGTCTTTCCCAGAGGTACGCGGGGCGCGCGGGGGAGCGTTCAAAGAATCCCGAAGCGGTCGGTCCAGCCGGCCAGTTCCCGGGGTGTCGTGTTGCCCCCGCACACCACGAGCCCCAGCCGGGCCCCGTCACCGGCCCGCTCGACCACCTGCCGGGCCGCCGGCAGCAGACAGCCCGCGGCCGGCTCCGCCCACACCTTGGCGTGTTCGGCGAGGTCCAGGCACCCCCGCACCGCGTCCCGGTCCGGCACCACCAGCACCTCCTCCACGAGCGCCGAGACCCGGTCGTACGTCAGCTGTGAGACCGATGGCGCGCTCAACGTGCTGACCAGGGACGACAGGGGAACCGGAACCGGGCCGCCGGCCTTCAGCGCGCCGGACATCGCCTCCGCGCCCTCGGTCTCCACGCCCCACACGCGCACCCCCGGGCGCCGGGCGCGCAGGGCAGCCGCGACACCGGCGATCAGACCGCCGCCGCCCACGCTCACGACGACGTCCGTCAGTTCCCCGGCGTCCTCGGCCAGTTCCAGCCCCACCGTGCCCTGTCCGGCGATCACCACCGGATCGTCGAAGGGGTGGACCAGGGTCAGTCCCTCGTCCCGCAACCGGTTCACCAGCCGGAAGGCGCTGTCCATGCCGTCGGTCAGCCGCACCGACGCCCCGGCGTCCTCGGCGAGCGCGATGGAACGCGCGGGCGCGGTGCGCGGCATGACCACGGTCGCCTTCACGTCGAGGGCCGCGGCCATCACCGCGAGCGCGATCCCGTGGTTGCCGCCGCTGACGGCGACCACGCCGGCCGCCCGCTCGGCCCCGCTCAGCGACAGCAGCTTCGCGGTGGCCCCGCGGGCCTTGAACGAGCCGGTGCGCTGAAGCAGTTCGAGCTTGGCGGTGACCGGGACGCCGAGCAGCGCGCCCAGGCCGGGGCTCGGCACCGTCGGCGTCCGGACGACGTGTCCGGCGATCCGCTGCGCGGCGGTTTCGATGTCGGAGACGTCAGGGGCGTGCGAGCGATCCGAAAGGTCCGAGATGCCGGTCACGGTGCCTCACCCTTCCGGCGCGGGTCGGGAACCGCGCCGTTCGCACCTTGGACCGCCGGGACACGCCAGGTCAACGCCGCCTTCCGGGCACTGCTACAGCGCGCGGCCCACCAGCGACTCCAGCAGCTCCGCCAGCTCCCCGGCGGCCCCGCCGGCCAGGGGCACGGCGGTGAGCAGCTCCCGCGCGGCGGCCGTGTGGACCCGGGCCTCGGCCAGGGCCGCCGTACGGCCCCCCACCGCCTCGACCAGCGCGGCGGCCTCCTCGGCGTGCTCCGCCGAGCCGAGCAGCGCCGGCAGCCGCCGGGCCGCCGGGGAACCGAGCGCCGCCAGTACCGGGAACGTCTTCTTCCGCTCCCGGAGGTCGCCGCCCACCGGTTTGCCGGTGACGGCCGGATCGCCCCAGATGCCGAGCACGTCGTCCACCAGCTGGAAGGCGACCCCGAGGTGCCGTCCGGCCCGGTCCAGCACGACGGCCGTGTGCCGGGACGCTCCGCCGAGCGTGGCACCGAGCGCCACGGCGCAGCCCAGCAGCGCGCCGGTCTTGCCCTCCGCCATCGTCCGGTACTCCTCGGGTGTCACCCGTTCCGGGCCGGTCCAGGGCCGGGTCGCGAACAGCAGGTCGTCGGCCTGCCCGCGCACCAGGTCGGCGAGGGCCGCGGAGAGCAGCCGCACCGCGCCGGGTCCCTCCGGCGCGGCGGCGAGGGTGTCCACCGCCAGTGCGAACAGGGCGTCCCCGGCCAGCACGGCCGGACCCGTGCCGTACGCCCGCCAGACGGCGGGGCGGCCGCGCCGGGTCGCGTCGCCGTCCATGATGTCGTCGTGCAGCAGCGAGAAGGCGTGCACCAGTTCCACGGCGACCGCCGCCGGGATCCCGGCCCGGGCGTCGGCGCCCGCCGCCTCGGCGCCGAGGACCGCGAGGGCCTGCCGTACGCCCTTGCCGCCCGGTGCGCCGGCGGGCGCCCCGCCGACCTCGCACCAGCCGAAGGAGTACGCGGCCATCTCGGCCGTCCAGGGCTGCAGCCGCGCCACCGCCGCCCGCAGCTCCGGCCGGACCAGCTCCCGGCACCGGTCGAGGACGTGCCGGGCGGACTCCCGTACCGGCGAGACGGGCGCCGTCACCGTACGGCCTCCGCGTCGAGGGCGAACTCCCGCTGGGCCCGGGCCACCATCTCCCGCGCGTGCCGCAGGCCGCTGCGCTCCAGGGTGCGGGCCAGGTCGGCCAGTTCGGCGGCGGTCTCGGCGTGGTCGCGGCCGAGCCGGGCGCGGGACTTGGCGAGGCCCAGCCGGGAGAGGGCCTCGCCGCGCGGCTCGCTCATCGTCCGGAACTCGGTCAGCGCCAGCTCGTAGCGGTCGCGGGCCTCGGCGTAACGGCCCGCCCGGTACAGGACGTTGCCCTGCATCTTGTGGTTGTAGGCGAGCGCGCTGGAGAGGTTCATCTCCCGGCAGGTGGCCTCCGCCTCGGCCAGCAGCTCCAGCGCACGCCCGGTGGCGCCGTCGCGCGCCGAGAGGACGTCCGCGAGCCCGCGCAGAGCCCAGGCGTGCCCGCGCCGGTCGTCGGCCCGCTCGGCTATCTCCGCCGCCTCCTGGAACAGGGCGTGGGCCCGGTCGTGGTCGCCGGTGTTGCGGTGCATCTGGGCGATGCCCTCCAGGGCCCACACGGTGTGCCGGGCCTCGCCCCGCTTGCGGGCCTCGGCCAGCAGTTGCTCGTGCAGCCGGCCGACCGCCGCGTAATCGCCCTGGATGCGGCCGGTCTCGGCGAGGCCGGCCAGCGAGTAGCCGCGGACGACGACGTCCCCGCCATGCTCGCCGAGTTCGGCCGCCAGTCCCAGCAGCCGCCAGGCCAGCGGGAAAGCCCCGCGCTGCCGGGCCAGGGTGCCCCCGCTCCACAGCGCCCAGGCCATGGCGGCGGTGTCGCCGGCCTCGCGGGCGGCGCGGTAGCTCGCCTTCCAGGCCCGGTCGGCGTCCTCGACATGGCCGAGCCGCCGGTGCGCCTCGGCGACGGCGAGCCCGCAGCGCGCCGCCTCGCCGGGGCGTCCGGCCCGCTCGGCCTCGCGCAGCCGCTCGGTGCCCTCGGCCAGTACGTCGGCCAGCGAGGAGTTCACGGAGAGGGTGGTCAGGGCGCCCTGGTACTCCGGGGCGAAAGCCTTGCCGTACATGTGTACCCTTCTATACACGCTATGTATACACGGTGCGTATACATAGCGTGTATAGCGTCTCGAAAAGGTGCCTCGGCCGGGGGCCGGGGCTCGGTCTGTTGTGGATCAAGACGCGGGTGGGGCGGCCGGGGTTGCCCGGCCGCCACGGATCACCTGTGAAGGTTCAGTGCTGCTCCTTCTGGGGCGTCACCTCGCTGGGGCGCACCACCACGTAACCCTCGCCCTGGAGCATCAGCTGCACGGCCTCGCCGGAACCGCCGCGCAGCATCGAGCCGATGGACTGCGAGCGGTGCAGCGAGGTCTGCAGGTGCGCGGTCCAGCCGACCACCGCGTCCGTGTCGACGTACACCGGCGCCTGCGCGGACACCGGGATGACCAGCGGGTTGCCGTCACAGACCAGACCGAGCCGGCCCTGCCCGCTGAAGACGCTGTTGAACAGGCCGCCGCCGGCGATGCCGGAGCCCTTCACCGTCTTGATGTCGTACGACAGCGAGGCGTCGAAGCACAGCACGTTGCGGCCGTTGACGGTGAACTGGTCACCGGCCTCCACCTCCACGATGAAGCAGTTCTGCGCCTCGTGCGCGAACCAGGCCTCGCCCTGCCCGCGCACCGCCATGAGGGGCAGTCCCTCACCGGTGACCGCACGCTTGAGCATGCCACCGACGCCCTGCCCCTTGCGCTCGAACTTCAGGTCGCCGCGGTAGGCGACCATCGCGCCCTGCCGGGCGTACATCTCGCCGCTCACCGTGTACCTGATGCACTTGGCGTTCTCGACGGACATCCCCGGAGCCACGGCCGGCCGCACCACGTGCTGACTGGAAAAGAGATCACCCTTCATGCGGGGCATGGTGTCCCGGAAGGTGGCATTCCGCCAAGATCACGGATCGAACGGGTCCTTCCGCGACCGTTCCTTCCGGGACGGCCCTTCCTGACGGCCCCCTCCTCCGTCAGGCGGCCTGCCACAGCGCCGGTACCGCCGGGGGTTCCCAGCCCGGCTGGGACGTGTGCGGCTGGAGGCAGACGTACGCACGCGCCGCGTACGTGACCCAGTCGCCCGCCCGGTACGCCGTCCCCGGGGTCCAGGTGTTCTCCGGCGAGGAGGGACCGGGCCCCGGGCCGGGGTCCTGCGGGACGTCCAGGACGAAGTCGAACGCCGCCTCCCGGCCGCCGCCCCCGTCGCGCACCGTCATCAGCAGGCGGGGGTCGAAGAGGGTGTCGGTGTTGTTGCGCGGTTCGTTCGGGAAGTACAGCTGCGTGGTCAGGACCGGACGGTGCGGCGCCTGCACCTTGACGTGGAGGTGGCGGGTCCGGCCCGGGTACAGGCCCGGCACGATCGTGGTCAGCGCGAAGGAGCCACGGGAGTCGGTGAACTGGTGGCCGCGCAGCCGGAAACCCGTGTTGTCGTACGCGCCGTCGGTGTCGGCCTGCCAGAAGTCCAGCAGGACGCCCGGCAGGGGCAGGCAGGCCCGCCCGAAGACGTAGCCGGTCACCGTGAGCCGGGTGCCCGGCAGGCCCGGTTCCAGCAGGCTCGTGCGCTCCGGCGAGTTCGATTTGAAGTAGGGGCCCTCGATCTGCTCCGGAGTGGGGTCGTCGCCGTCGTCGCACGGCGGGGTGAGCCCGGGCGCCGTGCCGCCCGCGACGAACGTGCGGGCGAGCGCCGGGCCGCCGATCAGGGCGACGGGCACCGCTGCGGTGGCGGCGAGCGCCGCGCGCAGCACCGTCTTGCGGTGGACGAGCCGCTCGGACCTCGGCTCCTCCTGCGCCCCGGCGCCGCTGCTGCCTGCTCCGTCCATGTCTCCTCCTCGTGGGGGATCGGATGCGCAACGAAACTAGGGGCGCGTGGACGGGAGTTCGATGGACTGGTCGTGGCGGCTGTGGTGTTTTCGGAAGTCACCGGGGCTGCTGCCGGTCTCCCGCCGGAAGAACCGGCTGAAGTAGGCGGGGTCGGCGAAGCCGGTGCGGGCGGCTACCTGCCGTACCGACAGCCGGGTGTGGGCGAGCAACTGCTGTGCCTGGTACACCCGGGCCTCGATCAGCAGCCGTCCCGGCGGACGGCCGGTGGCGGCCCGGACCGCCTGGGCGAGGTAGCCGGGTGTCACGCCGAGCCGGCCCGCGCACTCCCGTACGGTCCACCCGGCGGCCTCCGGGCGGGCGATCAGCCGGGTGAACTCCTCGGAAACCGCCGCTGGTCGCCCCAGCACCCGTGGATCGCGGCCGGCCTCGCCGTGCCGTGGCAACCGGGCGGCGCGTACCACGAGCACGTGCAGCAGCGAGCGCAGGACGCTCTCGTGCCCCGGGGCGCGCTGCCGGTGCTCCGCGACGAGTTCGGCCATCAACCGCCCCACGGACCGGTCGTGTTCGGCGTCCAGCGCGAACCAGCCCCGTTCCCCGAGCCGCCGCAGCACCTCGCGGTCGCCGGGGTGGTCGACCAGGAAGTCGTCGGTGAACAGCGCCAGCGTCCCCTCCGGACCCCGGCCGCCTTCCCAGTGGTGCACCTGCCCGGGCAGGACCACCGCCAGGTGCGGGGGCCGGACCGGCCACCGCACCAGGTCGACGACGTGTGTGCCGGAACCGGCGCTGACGTGGATGACCTCGTAGAACGTGTGCCGGTGCGGCCGGTCCCAGCGGGACAGCGGCCCCACCGCCTCGAAGGAGCCGGCGGCGAACGGCGGGTCCCCGGGCCCGGCCACCTCCAGCCGGTGCAGGGGTACGTCCCCGGCAGCGGTCGGCAGGCCGGGCGTTCCCGGCGGGACGGTGGTGCCGCGCATCGCTCGTGCTCCCCTCTCCAGGCGAGCCGGACGGACTCGCCGCTTCTCACGCGCAGGGATCACATACCGCACTCTGGTCTGGACCAACCTCTTGCCCCTCGCCCTCCGGCACCGCAAGCTCCCCTTATGGAGCTGGAGTTGCGGCATCTCAGGACCCTTCGCACCATCGCGGAGGCAGGCAGTCTGACCAGGGCGGCAACGGTGCTCGGGCTCGCACAGCCCGCACTGAGCGCGCAGCTCAGGCGCATCGAGCGGGCCTTGGGCGGCACCCTCTTCGAACGGGGGCGGCACGGGGTGCGGGCCACCGCGCTCGGTGAACTGGTCCTGGAACGCACCCGGATCGTGCTCCCCGCCGTCAGCGAACTGCAGCAGGAGGCGGCCGACTTCGCCCGCGGGCACCGGGAGGGGGAACGGCTGCGGCTCGGCGGCACCCACGGGCCGCTGCTCGGCGCGCTGGTCGACCGGCTCGCCGACGCCGCCCCCGGAACCAGCCTGAGCACCCGCGCCTCCTGGTCGGAACGGGAACTGGCCGGGCTGCTCGCCGAGGGGCGCCTGGACTTCGCCGTCGCCGGTGCCTGCGGCTCCGCACCCCCGCCCGACACCACGCACCTGGTCTGGGAGGAGATCGCCGTCGACCCGGTGTTCGTCATGCTCGCCGACGCCCATCCGCTCGCCCGGGGACGGGAGATCGACCTGGCCGCGCTCGCGGACGAGGCGTGGGCCTGCGTCCCGGGCGACGGCTGCTTCGGCGACTGTTTCACCGCGGCCTGCGCCCGGGCCGGCTTCACCCCCCGCCGCATGTACGAGACGGACACCGCCTCCTGCGTCCACCTGGTGCAGGTCGGCCGGGCCGTGGGCCTGTGCCGGGCCACCTTCCCGTCGACACCCGGCCTCACCACCCGCCCGCTCACCGGCACCCCGCTGGTCTGGCGGCACCTGCTGGGCTGGCGCCCGGCCGGCCAGCGACCGGGCACCGCGGCCACGGTGCTCGCGCAGAGCCGCAAGGCGCACGAGGACGCGGCGGCGCGCAGCGACGGTTACACCCGCTGGCTCGCGCACCGCGGGGGACCGGCGACCACGGCGCACCACCGTACGGGACGCGCGTCCTGACGGCGCGTGAGCGGAGCGTGCGGACTGACGGCGTGCGGGCGGGGCGTGCGGACTGACGGCGCGTGGCTGCCATAACACCGGGGCAGGGGGTCGGCTGACGTCTTACGGGCGCGGCCGGGTGCTCCGTACGGTTTCCGGCACCCCACCGAATCCGAGGAGACCTCCCCATGCTCCAACGACACCTCAGAGCCGCGTGCGCCGCCGCCGCGGCGGCGGGTGCCCTGCTCGTGGCCGGGCTCAGCGGCTCCGCGAGCGCCCTCCCGTCCGACTCCCCGGCCGCCCCCACGGCGGCCCGGACCCTGCACACCGACGCGGCCCCGCCCGCCCTCCTGCGGGCGCTCCAACGGGACCTGGGCCTGAACCGGCAGCAGGCCGAACGCCGCCTGGCCAACGAGGCGGAGGCGGGCGCCACCTCCGGCCGGCTGCGGGCCGCACTGGGCACGCACTTCGCGGGCGCCTGGGTGCGCGGCGCGGAGTCGGAGACCCTGACCGTCGCCACCACGGACCCGGCCGACGTGCCGGCGATCCGGGCCCGGGGCGCCACCGCGCGCGTGGTCGTCCACTCCCTGGCCGCGCTCGACGCGGCCAAGGCACGCCTGGACCGGGCCGCCGCGCGGCGCGCCACCACCGACACCCCGGTCTGGTACGTCGACGTCCCGTCCAACGCGCTCGTGGTGCGGGCGGTACGCACGGACGCCGCGCGCTCCCTGCTGGCGGCGGCCCACGTCGACGCCTCCCTCGCCCGCACGGTGAAGTCGGCCGAGCACCCCCGTCCGCTCTACGATCTGCGCGGCGGTGACGCGTACTACATAGACAACAGCACCCGCTGCTCGATCGGCTTCCCGGTGACCCGGGGCACCCGGCAGGGCTTCGCCACGGCCGGCCACTGCGGCCGGGCCGGCAGCACCACCACCGGCGCCAGCCAGGTCCCGCAGGGCACCTTCCAGGCCTCCGTCTTCCCCGGCAACGACATGGCGTGGGTGGCCGCCAACGCCAACTGGACGGCGACGCCGTACGTCAACGGTTCCAGCGCGCAGGTCACCGGTTCCACCCAGGCGACGGTGGGCTCCTCGGTGTGCCGCTCCGGCTCGACCACGGGCTGGCACTGCGGCACGGTGCAGCAGCTCAACAGCAGCGTCACCTACCAGGAGGGCACGGTCACCGGGGTCACCCGCACCTCGGTGTGCGCCGAACCGGGCGACTCGGGCGGCTCGTTCATCTCCGGCAGCCAGGCACAGGGCGTCACCTCGGGCGGCACGGGCAACTGCACGAGCGGCGGAACGACGTACTTCCAGCCGGTCAACCCGATCCTCCAGTCGTACGGCCTGACGCTGAAGACGACCGCGACCGGTCCCGGTGACCCGGGCGACCCCGGTGACCCGGGCGACCCCGGTGACCCGGGCGACCCCGGTGACCCGGGCGACCCGGGCGGCACCTGGGCGGCGGGCACCGTCTACCAGGCGGGCGCCACGGTGACCTACGGCGGCGCCACCTACCGCTGTCTGCAGACCCATCAGGCCCAGCCGGGCTGGGAGCCGCCGAACCCCCCCGCGCTGTGGCAGCGGCAGTGAGCGGCTGACCCCCGGGGACCGCCGTCCGCCCGGACGCCCCGCACGCCCCACCAGAGCGTCCGGAACATCCGGGGGGCCCGGGGCGTCCGGAACGTCCGGGCAGACGGCGCCGTGACGCGGTGGCTAGCCCCCGGCCGCCTTCCCCTTGCCGCAGAACGCCGATTCCAGGGCACCGGCCAGGGTGTCCAGCACCTTGCCGTTGTTCGACGTGTTGGCCACGGCCGTGAGACTCCGCCCGCCGTCCTTCGTGCTGAACGCGTACGTGTAGTAGCCCTGCACCGCCCCTGTGTGCCCGTACACCGACACCCCGCAGGTCAGGTCACGCCGCCGCAGCCCGAGCCCGTACGCCGTCGTGCTGTTCACCTTGGTGAACCGCTCCATCTCGGCCAGCCGTGCCGCGGACATCAGCCTCCCCTTGAGCAGGGCGCCGTAGAAGACGTCGAGGTCGTGCGCGCTGGAGATGATCGCCCCCGCGCTCTGTGCCCACGACACCGTCTGCGCCGTCGCGTCGACCAACGGCGCGCCCGCCGTGTCCGGCGTCAGGTACCCGCGGGCGTGCCGGCCGGGGATCGCGGTGTCCGGATGGACGTAGAAGGTGTCGTGCAGCTTCAGCGGCCCGATGACGCGGTCCTGGTACGCCGTCCCCACCGGCTGCCCGGTGAGTTTCTCGATGAGCAGTCCGGCGACGACGAAGTTGGTGTTGGAGTAGGAGTAGGCGGCGCCCGGGGCGTTGGTGCGCGGCTTCCTCAGGGACAGGGCGACCAGCTCACGGTAGGTGAAGACCTTCCTCCGGACGGCCTCGAAGCCGGAGACGCTGCTGGCGAACATGTCGTTGCTGTAGTCGTACAGCCCGCTGCGGTGGCTCAGCACGTGCCGGACCGTGATCCGGTCGTCCGGCAGCAGCCCCGGCAGGTACCGGTTGACCGGCGCGTCGAGCGAGAGGCGGTGCTCGTCGACGAGCTGGAGCAGTACGACCGTCGAGAAGGTCTTGGTGACGCTGCCGATCCGGAACCGGTCGTCGGTGCTGATGGGCCGCCGCGTGGCGCGGTCGGCGACACCGTGCGTGACCCGGTAGGTCCGGCCGTGGTCGTCGATCCGGGCCAGCGCGCCCGGCGCGCCCTGCGCCACCGCCGACTTCAGCACCGCGGCCACCCCCGCGGTGTCGGGCGCCGGCAGTGCCGCGCTGCCGTGTGCCGGCGGCGCCGCCGCCGCCCGGCTGCCCGGCTCCTCGGTGTCCGGCCCTCCGGTCGCGGCCCGCGCCGGGACCGCGAGCAGGGACAGCGCGACCGCTCCGAGAACCGCTCCCCGCCCCACCGTTGCTGAGACCATCCCGTACCCTCTTCCTCGGTTCGGTTTCTGATGCGATATCGGTCACATTCCGCCCTGGGAACCTAGGGGATCAGGCCGTCGTCTCCACAGCCGACACACAGTTGGTCATCCCGCGATCACTCTGTGGCGCCCATTTGCAAAGGATTGCCATAGAAGTTCGCGAAATGGATCATTCCGGCTTTACGTGTCCATGAATGATCCGCAAGGGTGGCGCTCGGGGCGGATCAGCCCCCTTGGTGCGCAACGGCGCCATGCCTCAAGGCGGTTGGGGATCCCTGCCGCCTTCGAACGAAGGAACCCTGATCAGATTGCGTAGACCGCACATACGCACCGTGGCGGTCGCCGTCGCGGTGACGACGGCTGCCACGGGCCTGGCCGGTACGGCCTTCGCGGCTCCCTCCACCGGGGTGGAGCGGTCCGCCGCCTCCGCCGCGTCGAACGCCACGGCGGTGGTGGAGGCGGCGCGCACCGCGGCCTTCTCGCACGCCTCGGCGACCGGCGTCTCCAAGGGCGACGAACTGCACGCCCAGGACGTCATGATCGACCCCGAGGGCGCTCGTCACGTCCGTTTCGTCCGCACCCACAACGACCTTCCGGTGCTCGGTGGCGACCTCGTCGTCCACCTCGACCACGGTCTTCGGTACACGGGCGTGACCCGCGCGGCCGACCACACGGTCAAGCCCGCCGCCGCCCACGCCAAGCTGACCGCCGGCCAGGCCGCCGCCAAGGCCGCCAAGGCGGCCAAGGGCGACGCCGGCAGTGCCCAGCTCGTGGTGGACGCCCGCGACGGCGTCTCCGCGCTCGCCTACCAGGTCACCGTCACCGACGAGGACAGCGCCCGCACGGTCGTCGTGGACGCGGTCACCGGCAAGGTGCGCAGCAACACGCCGACCCGGGACGAGTTCCTGTCGCCGAAGCTGCTCAACGCCCTGCGCGAGCGCGGCGAGACCCTCGACCCGGCCACCGGCTCCGGCTCCGGCACTGACGTCTCCGGTCTGGTCGGCTCCCGCGGCACCGGTGCCGCGGCCTACCCGTCGGCCGCCAAGGGCACCGGCAAGACCCTCTTCGTGGGCACCGTCGGTCTCACCACCACGCAGACCTCGCGCGGCCACTACCAGCTCAAGGACCCGAACCGGTACGGCACCGAGACGCGGGACGCCAAGGGCTCGTACACGGAGAAGTTCAGCGCCGGTTCCAAGCTGACCAACACCACCAACGTGTGGGGCAACGGCAAGACCACCAGCCGGGTCAGCGCCGCGGCCGACGCCCAGTACGGCATCACGAAGACGCTCGACTTCTACAAGAGCACCTTCAAGCGCAAGGGCATCGCGAACAACAGCAAGCCCGCGCAGGCGATGGTGCACTGGGGCAAGAAGATCGCCAACGCCTTCTGGGACCCGACCTGCAACTGCATGCTGTACGGCGACGGCGACGGCGACATGTTCAAGAAACCGCTCGTGGTCCTCGACGTCACCGGTCACGAGCTGACCCACGGCGTGGTCGAGGCGACCGCCAACCTGCAGCCGACCTTCGTCGACTCCGACGGCAACCAGTACGGCGAGCCCGGCTCGCTGAACGAGTCGCTCGCGGACATCTTCGGCTCCAACGTCGAGTTCTACGCCAAGAACACGAAGGACACCCCGGACTACCTGGTCGGCGAGAAGCTGGGCCTGTCGCAGAAGTTCCTGCGCCGCCTGGACCACCCCTCGCTCGACAAGCTCGAGGGCACCATCGACTACTGGTCGGCGGACACCTACTACACCGAGGTGCACGCCGGTTCCGGTGTCTCGTCCCACGCCTACTACCTCCTCGCCGAGGGCAGCGGGAAGAAGACGATCAGCGGCGTGAAGTACAACTCGCCGACGTACCACAACATCGCGGTCAAGGGCATCGGCCGCACCAAGGCGACGGCCATCTACTACCGGGCGCTGACCCGCTACATGGTCTCCTCAACCGACTTCCACCAGGCGCGCGTCGCGACGCTGAAGGCGGCCAAGGACCTGTACGGCGCGAACAGCACCGAGTACAAGACGGTGGACAAGTCGTGGGCCGCGGTCAACGTCACCGCCGCCAACACGCCGCGCGCCCACCACTGACGGACGCTGCAGCACACCCGCACCACCGGATGCCCCGCCCCGCGCGGGGCATCCGCATGTCCGGGGGCGGCCCCGCCTGCCGTCACCCCGTCCCGGCCGGCTCCGGAGCGATCAGACCCCGGCGGTAGGCCACCGCCACCGCCTCCGTACGGCTCGCCGCGCCCAGCTTGGCGAGGATGTTGGAGACGTGCACGCTGGCCGTCTTGCCGGTGATGAACAGTTCCTCGCCGATCTGCCGGTTGCTGCGGCCCCGCGCGAGGAGCCGCAGGACGTCCCGCTCCCGCGCGGTCAGCGGAACATGACCGGCGGCCGGGGCCCCGGCCCCGAGGCGGCCCCGGCGGACCAGCGCGTCGACGTCCTCCGACAGCGGCGCGGCACCCAGTCCGGCCGCCGTCTCCCCGGCCAGCCGCGCCTGTTCCGCCGCCTCCGCCCGCCGCTCCACCGCGAGCAGCGCCCGCGCGTACCGCAGCCGGCAGCGCGCCTGCTCGTACCCGTCGCCGTAGCCGAACGCGGCGACCGCCCTCCCCCAGGCCGCCGGATCCGGACCGGACACGACCGTCGCCCACTCCGCCTCCGCCCGGGCCAGCCAGGCCCGCCCCTCGGGGCCCTGCGCGAGGCCCTCCTCGCCCTGCCCGGCTCCGTCGCGCGCCGCCTCCGCCAACTCGGCCGCCGTCTGCGCCCAGCGGGCGAGTTCCGTGTCCGCGCCGCCCCCGCGCCGCAGCTCCGTGACCCGGTCGGCGACCGCCGCCAGGCAGAGCGCGGCCAGCCGCACCGCGACGCCCGGTCGCCGTCCCGTCACGTCACCGAGGGCCGTGACCGTCTCCCGCATCCGTGCGACGGCGCCCTCCGCGTCGCCGTCCCGCGTGGCGGCGTCGGTGAGCACGATCCCGGCGACCAGCGTGCCCATCCAGTCGAACGGCCCCTCGAGCAGGACCCGGGCCCGGTCCACCGCGCCGCGGTCACCCCGGGCCAGCGCCACGTACAGCGCGGGGCTCGTCGCGAAGGCGCCACCGGGCGCGGGCAGCCCGGGCGCGGCCTCGGCCGCCAGGCGCAGGCACTCGTCCCAGCGGCCCAGCGTGTACAGCACCAGCAGCTGGAGGTAACGCAGCTCCAACGGGTACACCGAGGACAGCAGACCGGCCCGGCGGGCCCGCTCCAGGCCGTCGGCCAGCAGGGGCAGGCACTCCGTCAGGTCCCCGGCCTCCACGGCGCCGAGCGCCAGGTTGAACAGCGCACGCGTCTCCACCTGAGCGTTCCCGGCGGCGCGGGCCAGCTCCATTGCCCGCCGCAGCGTCTTCCGGCCCTCCGGGGAGCGCCGGCCACCGCCCTCGACCACCGCCAGGGAGATCAGCAGATCGGCCTGGGCGCCCCGCACGCCCAGTTCCTCGGCGACCCGCAGGGCCTGCCGGCCGATCCGCAGCGCGGTCTCGTCCTCGCCGACGTGGCGGGCCGCCGCGACATGCGTGGCCGCGGCCCACACCCACGTCCGCGACGGCGGCTCGGCGGGGATCATCGCCAGCGCCTCGCTGCTGTAGCGGAACGCCGCCGTCAGGCTGTCCACCGCCAGCAGGTTCCCGGCCAGCGTGTAGCGGACCCGGGCGGCCAGCTCGCCGTCGGTGTCCTCGCCGACCCCGGCGAGCGCCGCCCGGTTCAGCGCGACCGCCCGGTGGAAGGCGCCGGCGTGGGCCGCGGCGGCCGAGGCGCGCAGCGTCAGGATGACCCGGTCCAGGCCCTCCCCGGCGGGCCGGACGGACGCGGGCACCGACGGCCACAGGTCCAGGGCGGTCTCCAGGTGCCGCAGCTCCTCGGCGGGCGCGCCGAGCCGCCGGGCGTGGTCGGCGGCCTCCAGACAGGCCGCGAGCGCCGCGGGCAGGTCGTGGCTCTCCCGGGAGTGGTGGGCGCGTTCCGCCGCCGTCTGCGGGACTCCGCCGTCCGCGAGTAGCCGGGCGTAGGCGCCGTGCAGCCGGGACCGCTCGCCGGGCAGCAGATCGGCGTAGACCGCCTCCCGGGTGAGGGCGTGCCGGAACGCGTACGTGCCGTCGTCCTGGGCGAGCAGCAGCTGGTGCCCGACGGCCTCCCTGAGCGCGGCCTCCAACTCCTCCTCGGGCAGCCCGGCCGCCTCGCGCAACAGCCCGTGCCGCACCCGCCGCCCGGCCACGGCCGCGGTCCGCAGCACCTGCTGCGCGGTCTCGGACAGCTGCTCGACCCGGATGAGCAGCAGGTCGGCGAGGCCGCTGGGCACGCCGTCCGCGCCGGACGCCGCGAGCAGCTCCTGCGCGTAGAACGCGTTCCCCTCGGCGCGGGCCACGATCCCGCGCACGACGGCGTCGGGCAGCGGGCGGTCCTCCAGGGTCCGCACCAGCCGGGCGACCTCGGGATCGGGCAGCGGCCGCAGCTCCAGCCGCTCCACGGCGGGCAGCCGGACCAGTTCGGCGAGCAGGGGGCGCAGCGGGTGGCGGCGGTGCAGGTCGTCGGTGCGGTAGGAGGCGAGGATCGCGAGCCGCCGGTCCCGGGCGCCGCCCGGCCGGTGCGGCAGGCCCCGGCTGAGCAGGAAGCGCAGCAGGTCCCGTGAGGACTGGTCGGCCCAGTGCAGGTCCTCCAGGACGAGCAGCAGCGGGGCCACCCCGGCCAGACCGGCCAGCAGACCGGCGACGTCCTCGAAGAGCCGCAGCCGCTCGTCGGGCCCGCCGCCCGCGTCCGGGCCGGCGCCCAGCAGCCGGTCCGCCGCGGGATGCGCGGCCATGACGGCCGTGAACCGCTCGTCGGCGGCGAGCGCGCCGAGGATCTCGGTGAACGGCAGGTACGGCAGACCGACGTCGCCGAGGTCCACGCAGTGCCCGGTCACCACGGTGGCCCCGGCCCGCGCCGCCCGCCCGGCGGCCTCGTCCAGCAGCCGGGTCTTGCCGACCCCGGCGTCCCCGGCGAGCAGCACCGCTCCCGCGGCACCACCCCGGGCACGCTCCAGCACGCCCGTGAGCCGGGCCAGTTCCTCGTCCCGGCCGATCAGCGGGGCTGTGGTGAAGGCGGTCTGCGACACGCCCTCATCCTGCCACGCGGCACCGACAACACCCCCGGTACCGACAACACCCCCGGGACCGACAACACCCCCGGTACCGACAACACCCCCGGTACCGACAACACCCCCGGGACCGACATCACCCCGGCACCCACGAGGCCGCCGCACCGAGAACGTCCCGGCACCCGACGACGCCCCGGCACCGACGGCGAGGCGGACCGCCGTACCCGCCGCGGCCTCAACGCAGCGTCTGCGCCCAGTTCTCCGGCACCCGGCCCGCGGGACCCGGCGCCGGCTGGTCGGCGGGACGGCTGTCCGGCGGGGCGAGTTCGGGGCCGGAGGTGAACAACTCGTCGGTGGCGTAGTTCCAGAACCAGCCCTCGCCCGGCTCGAAACTCTGGATCACCGGGTGCCCGGTGGCCCGGTAGTGGGCGGTGGCGTGCTTCGCGGGGGAGTCGTCGCAGCAGCCGATGTGCCCGCACCGCGCGCACCGGCGCAGGTGGAACCACCAGCCGCCCGCCTCCTCGCACTCCACACAGCCCGTGCCGCTGGGCGGGACGCTGGGGTCGATTCCGTCGACGTCGTTCATACCGGCTCCTCGTCGGGCGTCTGTGCGGTCAGGGGCAGCAGCACCTGGAAACGGGTGTCGCCGGGCACCGACTCGACCCGCAGGGCCCCGTGGTGCTTGTTGACGACGATCCGCCAGGAGATGTCCAGGCCGAGGCCGGTGCCCTCGCCGACCGGCTTGGTCGTGAAGAACGGGTCGAAGATCCGGTCCCTGATCTCCGGCGGCACGCCCGGACCGGTGTCCCGGAACTCGACCAGCAGCCGGTCGTGGTGGAGTGCCGTCCGCACGGTCAGCGTGCCCTGGCCGCCCGCGCCGTTCATGGCCGACACGGCGTTGTCCACCAGGTTGGTCCACACCTGGTTCAGCTCGGCCGGGTAGGCGGGCACCGGCGGGAGCGTGCGGTCGTACTCCTTGACGACCTCGATGCCCGGACCGGTCTTCCCCGAGAGCATCAGCAGCGTGCTGTCGAGGAGTTCGTGCACGTCCACCTCCCGGTACGGCGCCCGGTCCAGCTGGGAGTACTGCTTGGCGGCGTCGACCAGGTGCGAGATCCGGGTGGTGGAGTCCTCGATCTCGTCCATCAGCAGCTCGGTCTCGACGGTGTAGTTCAGCCAGCCGACCGCGTTCGGCAGGATCTCCTCGTCCACCGCCGCCGCGACCCGCTCCAGCCAGTCCACGTCGAATCCGGCCTGCACGAAGGTGGGCGCCAGCTGCCAGCCGTGGTCGATGCCGTGGTCCTCCAGCCAGTCGGTGAGCGTGTCCTCCCGGTCGCTGGCCTCCAGCGGGCTGAGCACCGGGGCCTTGGCCACCCGTTCCGCGGTGCGCTCCTGGATCTCGACCAGGCTCGCCAGCACCTCGCGGGAGAAGGGCCCTTCGGCGATCAGGCCGAGCTTGCGCCGCATCTTCGCGACCCGCTCCCGCAGGGTCGCGGTGGCCCGGACCGCGGCCGCCGCGGGGTTGTTCAGTTCGTGCGTGAGCCCCGCCGACAACGAGCCGAGCGCCAGCAGCCGTTCCCGCTGGCCGATCATCGCCTGGGTGTTCTTCGTGCCGAAGAACAGTCCCTCCAGCAGGTGCACGGCCATCGGGAACCACTCGCGCATCACGTCCGCGAAGAGGTCGGCCGGCAGCACGAAGAACCGCGTCGGCACCGTGACCCGCATGGAGTTGTTGTAGACCTGCCGCACCCGGTCGCCGAGGTAGGCCTGCATCGCGCCCGCGTACACCCCGGGCTGCGAGGTCCGGGTGACCTCAACGTCGTCGCCGCCGACCCGGCGGGACAGCAGGACCGTGCCCTCGATCATCACGAAGAAGCAGGTCGCCGGGTCGCCCTCGGTGTACACCGGGCCGGGCTGGAACAGCTCCACCCGTCCCTGGGCGCACAGCCGGCCCAGCTGCTCGGCGCTCAGCTTCTCGAAGAGGAACAGCGAGCCGATCTCCTGCGGGCTGCACGCCACGACCTGCCCGCTCATGACTGCTCCAGGTACCGGTGGACGAGCATCACGGCCATGGCTCCCTCTCCGACGGCGGACGCGACCCGCTTGGCGGACTCGGCGCGCGCGTCGCCCGCCACGAACACCCCGGGGGTACTGGTCTCCAGGTGGTACGGCGCCCGGTCCAGCTCCCAGCCGGCCGGCGGCCGTCCGTCGGCGGTCAGGTCGGGCCCGGCCAGGATGAAGCCCCGCCCGTCGCGCAGCACGCTGTCGCCGAGCCAGTCCGTCAGCGGGGCGGCGCCGATGAACACGAACATCCACTGCGCGTCGACCTGTTCGGTCTCCCCGGTCACCGCGTCACGCAGCGTCAGCCGCTCCAGGCGGTCCGAGCCGTGCGCCCGCTCCACGACCGTGTGACAGCGGACCGAGACGTTCGGCGCCTCGTCGATCTGCTGGATCAGGTAGTGCGACATGGACGCCGACAGGTCCGGGCCGCGCACCAGCAGCGTCACCGACTTCGCGCCCCGGGACAGGTACATCGCCGCCTGGCCCGCCGAGTTGGCGCCGCCGACGATGTACACGTCCTGGCCCTGGCAGGAGGCGGCCTCGGTCAGCGCCGAGCCGTAGAACACCCCGCACCCGGTCAGGTCGGAGCAGCCGGCGGCCTCCAGCTCCCGGTACTGCACGCCGGTCGCGAGGATCACGCTGTGCGCGGCGATCGCCGAGCCGTCCGCGAACCGTACGACGCGGGCGGCGCCGTTGACCTCCAGACCCGTCACCTCGCGCGCGGTCAGGATCTCGGCGCCGAACTTGGCCGCCTGCCGGCGCGCCCGGTCGGTGAGCTGGGCGCCGGAGACGCCGTCGGGGAAGCCGAGGTAGTTCTCGATCCGTGAGCTCTGCCCGGCCTGTCCGCCGGTGGCCGACCGCTCCACCAGCACGGTCCGCAGGCCCTCCGAGGCCCCGTACACGGCCGCGCCGAGCCCGGCCGGACCGCCGCCGATCACGATCAGGTCGTAGAAGTCGGCCGTCGGCGTCGTCGCCAGCCCCACGTGCGCGGCCAGCTCGGGCGCCTCCGGTTCGACCAGGACCGTGCACTCCGGGGTGATCACCAGCGGCAGCCGCTGTCCGTCCTGTCCGGCCGCCGCCAGCAGCCGCCGACCCTCCGGCTCCTCCACCGAGTACCAGCGGTACGGCACCTGGTTGCGGGCCAGGAACTCGCGGACGTCCGAGGAGCGCGCCGACCAGCGGTGTCCCACGACCTTGGTGCTGGGCACCGGCTTGTAGGCGCTGGTGCGCCAGGCCTGCAGCAGGTCGTCCACGACCGGGTAGAGCTTCTCCTCCGGCGGGTCCCACGGCTTGAGCAGGTAGTGGTCCAGATCGACCACGTTGATCGCGTCGATCGCCGCGTTGGTGTCCGCGTACGCGGTCAGCAGCACCCGCCGTGCCCCCGGGTACACGTCGAGGGCCTGTTCCAGGAACTCGATGCCGTTCATCTGCGGCATGCGGTAGTCCGCCAGGATCACGGCGACCAGGTCACCGCGCAGCTTCAGTTCGCGCAGCGCGTCCAGGGCGGACTCGCCGGACTCCGCGCGCACGATCCGGTACGACTCGCCGTAGCGCCGCCTGAGGTCGCGGGCGACGGCACGGGAGACCCCCGGGTCGTCGTCCACGGTCAGGATGACGGTCCGCGCGGTGTCGGCGGCCTGTGCCATACGTCTCCCCACCCGAGTGCCGGATCCACCGGATCGGTGTCGTGGGGACCACCGCACCGGTACCAGGCCATCGTATGTTCGCCTCCGCGGGTTCCGCTTGCCTGTCCGAGCCCACCCGCTTGCCCCACAGCGGCGGGCGCGCCTCCGGCCCGGGGAGCCGTCGGAGCACGGTGGAGGAGAGATCATCGTGATCGGTGCCCGTCAGCGGGCACCAGCAGCCTCAGGACCCGGCGACGACGAGGAGGCCCGCGGATGACACGCCCGATCACGGCAGGGGTGGACGGTACGGAGGAGAGTCTGGCCGCGCTGGACTGGGCGGCCCGGGAGGCCGTACGCCGGCGGCTGCCGCTGCGCGTGGTGCACGCCTGGCGGTACGCCGAGGCGCTCGCCGCAGCCGACCGGGACACCCAGCATCGATGGGTGTCGGAGGGCGTGGCGGAGGCCGTGCGGACCGTGTCCGAGCGGCACCCGGGGCTGACGGTGACCACCGACGTGGTCGAGGGCGCCGCCGCGCACGCGCTGGCCGAGGCGGCGGCCGGGGCGGAGATGCTGGTGCTCGGCTCGCGCGGCCACGGGCCCGTCGTCGGCTTCCTGCTGGGCTCGGTCGGCCGGCAGGTCATCGCGGAGGCGGCCCGGCCCGTGGTCCTGGTGCGTGCCGGGGACCAGGCCGCGGCCGAGGCGGCCGGCCGGGACGTCGTGGTCGGCCAGCACGGCGACCCGGAGGACAGCGCGGCGGCGCTGCGGTTCGCGTTCGAGACGGCGGCGTCCCGCGGCGCGGCCGTCCGCGCGGTCCGGGCCTGGACACTGCCCCCGGTCTTCGCCTACAGCCCCGGTTCCCTCAAGCTCCTGGACGACGCCGGCGGCCTCGAACCGTACGAGAGGCAGGCGCTGGCCGAGGCCCTCCGGCCGTGGCGGGAGCGGTTCCCGGAGGTGCCCGTCGCCGAACACGTGGAGATGGGCAGCGCCGGCCAGGTGCTGCTGTCGACGGCCGGCCGGGCCCAGCTGATGGTGGTCGGGCGCCGGGCGCGCCGTACGGCGGTCGGCGCCCGGATCGGCTCGGTCGCGCACGGGGTGCTGCACCACGCCGACTGCCCGGTGGCCGTCGTCCCGCACGAGTGAGCTACTGCGCCTCGGTCGGCTCCAGCGTGGTCCGGGCCTTGGGCAGGACCTTCTCGACGTAGTCCTCGACGGCGGTGTCGAGGCCTATGTCGTGCTGGGCGCGCTCGGACAGGTACCAGCGGTGTTCGAGGAGCTCGTGGTAGATCTCGGCCGGATCCATGGAGCCGCGCAGCTCCGGCGGCACCGCCCGCACGGCCGGCCGGAACACGTCCCGCACCCAGCGGTGCGCCAGCACCTCGGGACGGGCGGCATGGGGGTCCCCCCTGTCCGAGCGGAGCCGCGAGCTCGGGGAGGGGGCGCCCGGCGCGTAGTCGTCCTGGGTGGCCATCCAGCTCTCCAGGTCGTTCAGCAGCCGCCGGGCCTGGTTCTCCTCGGCGTCCAGACCGGTCAGCCGGAGCAGCTGGCGCTGGTGGTGGCCGGCGTCGACCACCTTCGGCACGAAGGTGACCGTGTCGCCGTTGGAGGAGTGCTCGATCTGCATCTCGGCGACGTCGAACCCGAGGTCGTTCAGGCGGCGGATCCGGCGCTCGATGTAGTGGTACTTGCCCGCCGGGTACACCGAGGTGCGGGTCAGTTCCTGCCACAGCCCCTGGTAGCGGGTGCGGATCTCGTGGCCGAACTCGACCGGGTCGACCGACGGGTGCAGCGCGCCGGACGCCTCCAGGTCCAGCAGCTCGCCGCTGATGTTGACGCGGGCGAGCTCCAGGTCGTAGTCCCGCTGCCCGGGGCTGAGCCGGGGATGCAGGTCGCCGGTCTCGGCGTCGACCAGATAGGCCGCGTAGGCGCCCGCGTCCCGCCGGAACAGGGTGTTGGACAGCGAGCAGTCGCCCCAGGCGAACCCGGCCAGGTGGAGCCGGACCAGCAGCACGGCGAGGGCGTCCATCAGCCGGTGCATCGTCGCCGGGCGCATGGTCGTCTCGAACATCGACCGGTACGGCATCGAGCCGCGCAGGTGACGGGTGACGAGGACGGGCTCCAGCGGCGCGCCGGAGGGGTCGGTGCGGCCGGTGACCACGGCGAGCGGGTCGACGGCGGGGATGCCGATCCGGTCCAGGTCGCGCAGCAGCTCGTACTCGCGCAGCGCGGGCCGTTCGGCCAGCTCCTTGACCGCGATCACCTCGTCGCCGGCGTGCGCGTAGCGCACCACGTGCCGGGAGATGCCGCGGGGGAGCGGCACGAGGTGGTGCTCGGGCCACTCCTCCAGCGGGGTGTCCCAGGGCAGTGCGAGCAGGAGTGCGGGGTGCTCCGGGTTCGTGGCGCTGATCTGCAAGGCCATGGCGGAACCCTAAGGCCCCGCCCGGGTGTTCTAGGAGGCCCGGTCCCGGGCCTGCTCGGCCGCGGTCCGCACCGGGCCGCGGTGGACCGGCCCGTGTCCGGGCAGGAGGGTGTCGCCGTCGAGCGCGCCGATCAGGTCCAGCGAGGCCACGACCCGGGCGCGCTCGTGGTGGAAGAAGTCGGGCAGGATCTGCGGGCCCTTGACGCGCGAGGTCGCGTGCCCGCTGACCAGGGCGTCACCGGAGATGACGATGCCCGACCCGGGGAGGTGGTAGGCGCAGTGGCCGTCGGTGTGGCCGGGGGTGTGCACGGGCACGGGACGGCCCGGCAGGTCCAGCGGTCCCTCGTTCGGGAACGGCTCGGGCGCGGTGACGGGGTTGTGGTCGGCGCCGCCCGCCCGGATCACGTGCACCGCCCACGGCAGGACACCCGGCCGCCACAGGTTGCGGACCACGTCGCCGATGGTGGCCTGCTGCAGGAACGCACGCCGGGCGTGCGGTACCTCGGCCGGGTGCAGGTACACGGGGGTGCCGTAGCGGGCGCGCAGGTACTCGGCCGAGCCCAGGTGGTCGTTGTGCGCGTGGGTGATCAGCACGGCGGCGACCGCCTCGGGTGAACTGCCCACCTCGGCCAGGGATTCCAGGACTCCCCGGCGGTCTCCCGGATACCCGGTGTCCACCAGGGTGACGGCGTCGCCGTCCTTCAGGATCACCCAGTTGACGTGGTTGCCGTGCACCAGAAAGGTGCCGTCGGCGACTTGGTGTACCTCTGCCCGCATGATCTCCCCGAGCCCTGTGCGGCTGACCGTCGGGGACAGCCAACCAGATGGGTCGGTGCCCCGCACCGGCGGGCCGTGTCAGCGCACGCCCTGCGGGCGGAACTGGATGCTGATGCGCGGTCCCGTGGCCCGGCTCGTCTTCGGGACGCAGTGCTCCCAGGTGCGCTGGCAGGAGCCGCCCATCACGATGAGGTCGCCGTGGCCGAGCGGGCGCCGGACCGTCGTGCCGCCTCCGCCGGCCGGGCGCAGCAGCAGGTCGCGGGGCTCGCCGACGGAGAGGATCGCGACCATCGTGTCCTCCCGGGAGCCCCGGCCCGTGCGGTCGCCGTGCCAGGCGACACTGTCCCGGCCGTCGCGGTAGTAGCACAGCCCGGCGGTGGTGAACGGCTCGCCCAGTTCGTCGGCGTAGTGCCGGGACAGGGCGGTGCGGGCCTCGTCGAGGACCGGGTGGGGGAGCGGGTCCCGGGCCCGGTAGAAGGCGAGCAGGCGTGGGACGGTCACCACGTTGTCGTACATCTTGCGCTGCTCGGCCCGCCAGGGGACCTCGGCCGCGAGGTGTTCGAACAGGGCGTCGGCCCCGCCCAGCCAGCCCGGGAGTACGTCGATCCAGGCGTCCGAGCCCAGCGGGGTCCGGCGCAGCCCGTCGAGCGGGCCGAGCCGCAACTGGTCGGTCTGGTCGAACAGGGAGCCCTGGAGGTGCGTGGACATGGGTCCAGCGTACTCCTTAATCGAAAGCATGTTCCCTTCGATCGTGGAGTCGCTTCGGTGTCCATGGAGCCTTTCGATACATCGGTGTATCCGATACATTCGCGTATCGAATCGACCGGAGGGGGCCGCCATGGACACGACCAAGCGCGTCACCCGGCGTCGGGTCCGCACCCGCGCCCGGTTGCTCGACGCCGCGTTCTCGGTGTTCGCGGCCAAGGGCTTCGGGCGGGTCTCCATCGAGGAGGTCTGCGAGGCGGCCGGCTTCAGCCGGGGCGCCTTCTACTCCAACTTCGCCACCCTGGACGAGCTGTTCTTCGCCCTCTACCAGGAGCGCGCCGACCTCATCGCCGGCCAGGTCGCCGACGCCCTCGCCCAGGACGGACCCGACCTGGACGTGCCCGCCTCCGTGGACCGGGTCACCGAGGTGCTGCTGCTCGACGTCGACTGGCTGCTGGTGAAGACCGACTTCCTGGTGCACGCCGCCCGGGACCCGGCCGTCGCCCGGGCCCTCCTCGACCACCGCGCGCGGCTGCGCCGGGCCGTCGCCGACCGGCTCTCCCGTGCCCGCGGCCACACCGCACTGCCCGCCGTGCTCGGCGACGCGGACGCCGCCGCGCACGCCGTGGTCGCCGCGTACGACGGGGTCACCACCCAACTGCTGCTGGACCGGGACGTGGAGGCCGCCCGGGCCTGGCTCAGGCAACTGCTCACGGCGCTGCTCACGGACGGTGGCCGCACCCCCGCCTGAGCACCGGCACGCCCCCTCCCCGCACCCTCAGGAAGGACACCCCCGCCATGGACGCGGACGTCATCGTCGTAGGAGCCGGACTCGCCGGCCTCGTCGCGGCGCACGAGCTCACCAGCCGGGGCCGCAGGGTCGCCCTGGTCGACCAGGAGAACGCCGCCAACCTCGGCGGCCAGGCGTTCTGGTCCTTCGGCGGCCTCTTCCTCGTCGACTCGCCCGAGCAGCGGCGTCTCGGCGTCAAGGACTCCTTCGCCCTCGCCTGGAGCGACTGGCAGGGCAGCGCCCGGTTCGACCGGCTCGCCGACGAGGACTCCTGGGCGGTCCGCTGGGCCCGCGCCTACGTCGAGTGGGCCGCCGGCGAGAAGCGGTCCTGGCTCCAGGGCCACGGCATCGAGCTGCTGCCCACCGTCGGCTGGGCCGAGCGCGGCGACCTGCGCGCGGACGGCCACGGCAACTCCGTGCCCCGCTTCCACGTCGCCTGGGGCACCGGCACCGGCGTGGTCGAACCGTTCGTCCGGTACGCCCGGCAGGCCGCCCGGGACGGGCTGCTGACCTTCCACCACCGCCACCGGGTGGACGAGCTGGTCGTCGAGGACGGCACGGCACGCGGCGTTCGCGGCACCGTCCTCGCCCCCGACGACTCCCCGCGCGGTGTCGCCTCCAGCCGCGACCGCGCCGGCGACTTCGAACTCACCGCGCAGGCCGTCGTCGTCACCACCGGCGGCATCGGCGCCGACCACGACATCGTCCGCCGCCACTGGCCCGAGCGGCTGGGCACGCCCCCCGCCGAGATGGTCACCGGCGTCCCCGCCTACGTCGACGGCCGCATGCTCGACATCAGCGCCCGGGCCGGCGTACGCCTCGTCAACCGCGACCGCATGTGGCACTACACCGAGGGCCTGCGGAACTGGGACCCGATATGGCCCGGCCACGGCATCCGCGTCCTGCCGGGCCCGTCCTCCATCTGGCTCGACGCCCTCGGCCGCCGCCTGCCCGACCCCTGCCTGCCGGGCTACGACACCCTCGGCACCCTGAAGTACCTGCGCACCACCGAGGACATCGCCGGGTACGACCACTCCTGGTTCGTCCTCACCCGGAAGATCATCGAGAAGGAGTTCGCGCTCTCCGGCTCCGAGCAGAACCCCGACATCACCGCCAGGGACCGGGGGGCCGTGCTGCGCGACCGGCTGCTCGGCAAGGGCGCCCCCGGCCCGGTGCAGGCCTTCCTCGACCACGGCGCCGACTTCGTCACCGCCGGCACGCTGGAGCAACTGGTCGAGAAGATGAACGCCCTCACCGGCACACCGCTGCTGCAGGCGGCCGAGGTGCGCCGCCAGATCGAGGCCCGCGACCTGCAGATCGCCAACCCCTACAGCAAGGACGCCCAGGTGCAGGGCATCCGCAACGCCCGCCGCTACATCGGCGACCGCCTCGGCCGCGTCGCCGCCCCGCACCGCATCCTCGACCCGTCCGCGGGCCCCCTGATCGGGGTCCGGCTGCACGTGCTGACCCGCAAGACCCTCGGCGGCATCCAGACCGACCTGGATTCCCGCGCCCTCGGCGCCGACGGCACCCCCGTCGAGGGGCTGTACGCGGCCGGCGAGGTCGCCGGGTTCGGCGGCGGCGGGGTCCACGGCTACAACGCCCTGGAGGGCACCTTCCTCGGCGGCTGCCTGTTCTCGGGGCGGGCCGCGGGCCGGCACGCGGCCCGGCACACCGGCTGACCTCAGTCCCGCAGCAGCTCCGCGAGGACGTGCGCGTGGCTCTCCTCCGCCTTCTTCGAGGCCGTGAGGAGGGTCACCCGGCCCTCGCGGACCGAGGTCCTGAGGCGGTCGAGCACCTCGGCGGCCTGCGGGGCCTCCAGCTCCTGCTCGTACCGGCTCCTGAACTCCTCGTAGGAGCCGCCGCCGTGGTACCACGTGCGCAACTCGCTCGACGGGGTCAGATCCTTCGGCCACTCGTCCACCCGGGCCGCGTCCTTGGCGAGGCCGCGCGGCCACAGCCGGTCGACCAGCACCCGCAGGCCGTCGTCGGGCTCGGGCGGTTCGTAGACGCGGCGCACACGCACGCTCACGGTGGGGCCCCTCTCGGGTCGTGGACGGTCCCGCGAGCGTACTGCGCCGGCCCGTGCCCACCCGGCGGCGACGCGGCACGACACGACCGGACCACACGACTTGACCGGAACAAGGGGGAGAACGGGATCGCGCGGCCCCTAGTCTGACGGCCAGTCGATCACCGGCCGGCCCCAAGGAGCGCACGTGACGCCATCCCGCAGACAGCCCGCGCGACGCCGTACCGCCACCTACGCCACCGTCCCCGTCGCCGTGGCGGCGCTCCTCGGCGCCGCCGGACCCACCGCGCCGGCCACCACCGGCGCGCCCGGCGCGGGCGACCCCTACTTCCCGCTCAGCGGCAACGGCGGCTACGACGTCCGCCACTACGACCTGACACTGGGTTACGACACCGGCTCACGTCACCTGGACGGCACCGCCGTGCTCACCGCCCGCGCCACGCGGAACCTCACCCGGTTCGACCTCGACCTGAAGGGCCTGACGGTCACCGCCGTCACCGTCGACCGCACGAAGGCGGCCTTCCGGCGCGACGGCCGGGAACTCGTCGTCACCCCGCGCCACGCCCTGCGCCGGGGACGGGAGTTCCTCGTCACCGTCGCCTACCACGGCACCCCGGAACCGGTCACCGACCCCGACGGCTCGGCGGACGGCTGGATCCCCACCGACGACGGCGTTTTCGTCGCGTGTGAGCCGCAGGGCGCCATGACCTGGTTCCCCGCCAACGGCCACCCCCGGGACAAGGCGTCGTACGACTTCACGATCACCGTCCCGAAGGGGCGCACCGCCGTCGCCAACGGCGTCCTGCTCGGCGAGCGCACCGCCCACGGGCGGACCACCTTCCGCTGGCGCGAGACCCAGCCCATGGCCGCCTACCTCGCCACCGCCACCATCGGGAAGTTCCGGGTCGAGCGGTACACCACCCGCGACGGCCTCCAGGTGTACAACGCCGTGGACGCCCGCGAGGCGCGCGCCGCCGCACCCGTCCTGAAGAAGCTGCCCTCCGTCCTGGAGTGGGAGAGCACGCTGTTCGGGCCGTACCCGTTCCGGGCCGCCGGCTCGGTCGTCGACCACGCCCCGGACGTCGGCTACGCCCTGGAGACCCAGACCCGGCCGCTCTACGACTCCGCACCCGACCTCGACACCCTCGTCCACGAGAGCGCCCACCAGTGGTTCGGCGACTCCGTCTCCCTCACCGCCTGGAAGGACATCTGGCTCAACGAGGGCTTCGCCACCTACGCCGAGTGGCTCTACGCCGAGCAGCACGGCGGCCCAAACGCCCAGAAGAGCTTCGACGCCCTCTACGCCCGGCCCGCGAGCGACGCGTTGTGGGCCTACCCGCCCGGCGACCCCGGCAGCGGCAAGCGCCTCTTCGGCACGCCCGTCTACGCCCGCGGCGCCATGGCCCTGCACGAGCTGCGCCGGGCCGTCGGCGACCGGGACTTCGTCCGTATCCTGCGTGCCTGGGCGACCGGGCACCGCGGCGGCCACGGGACGACCGCACAGTTCGTGAGGCTTGCCGAGGAGAAGTCGGGGAAGCAGCTGAAAGGGCTGTTCCACACCTGGCTGTACACGCGAGGCAAGCCGAACAGCGCCTGACCACTCACGAGTTCCACACGACCATCCGCCACGATCGGCCCATGATCCGACGCAGAACCGCTGTCGCCCTCCTCGCCTCCCCGCCGCTGCTCACCGGCTGCGGCGGCGGAGCCGAGGCGACCGGGGGCCGGCCCCCGGCATCCGCCTCCGGGGCCGCCGCTCCGCCGGCCCCGCACGGCATACCCGGGCTGGGGCCCCGGCGGTCGGCGGCGATACCCGGGCGCTGCACGCAGGCCGTCGTCGTCACCGGACGCGGTGAGAACTCCCCGCTCTGCACGGTGGTCCCGCACCAGCGCACCGCCACCGGCTGGCAGGCGGGCCCCACCTGGCCCGCTCACAACGCCCTGCGCGGCTGGAGCGCCCACCACGTGATCGGCGACCTGCGCTCCCCGCTCGGCGTCTACACCCTCTCCGACGCCGGCGGACTCCTCCCCGACCCGGGCAGCAGGCTCCCGTACCACCACTCCGGCGGGTTCCACTCGCCCGGCACCGGCTTCGAGGGCGAGCCGCTGGAAGGCTCCTTCGACTACGTCATCGCCATCGACTACAACCGCAGGCCCGGCACCTCGCCCCTGGACTGGACCCGGCCGCTCGGCCCGGAGCGCGGCGGCGGCGTGTGGCTCCACGTCGACCACGGCGGACCCACCCACGGCTGCGTCAGCGTCGCCAAGGCGCACATGAAGGACCTCCTGCGCACCCTGGACCCCGGCCGGCACCCGGTCGTCGTCATGGGCCACGCCGACTGGCTCGCGCACTGAGCAGCGTGGGATCCACAGTCGTGTGCGCACGTGTGCTGGTCGCCGAGGACGACGAGAAGCAGGCCGCACTGATCCGCCGCGCCCGGCCGGAGCCCTGTGCGGGACGCCCGGGACGGTGCCGTCGACCCCGACCCGGCGCCGCGCCGGCCGGGGACGCCCTGCACACCGGGGCCGACGGCGCCGCCTGGCTGGACGCCGACCCGGTGCGGACGCGGCAGGCCCTGGGGACCCTGGTCTCCGACGCGCTTCGGCGCGCCGGGCGAACCGGGGGCGGGCACCCGGAGAGTCCTGAGCGCCGGGGGAGTCCGGCGAGCGGAACACCGGGATCCGATTTCCGGCGCGCGCCGGGGGTACTCCGGTCGCGCGACGCGCAGCAGAAGGGGCAGCAAAGGGAGGTCATGCCATGAGCGCACCGGAGGAACTGCCGGCCGTCACGACGCTCGCGGACGCGGCCCGTCTGGTCGAACGGCAGCGTGGCCTGTACGTGCGCTGGTCCAAGGGACCGGGCACCGACCTCCAGAAGGTCTCCAGCATCGACGAGCTGACCGGCGTACGGATGCCGGGGCTGTCCGCCAATCCGCTCGACGTGGAGGACTGGTGGCAGGACCGGTCGGTCGAGCTGTGGGTGGCGCGCCGGCTCTACGACTACGCGCACCTGCCGCACGACAAGGGCCCCGGCGTCCGCCCCTGGGTCCTGCGGGGCCGGGAGACCGGCCGGGGCCCGGACAACGAGCCGTTGGTGGTCGACGTCGAGCCGCTGTGCTGGATCACCGACGACGTGATCGACGCGGCCAGGAAGGAAGTGGCCCGGCAGGAGCGGGAGTGGGGGACCCTGCGCCGGGGCGGCCGCTGAGCCGGGGGGGGCGTTGGGCACCCTGCCGGGCACTGAGCGGCGCCGAGCCGGCCGGGGGCTGAGCCCGCGCGGTGCTCAGCCCCCCCGTCCGCCGGTCAGCCCGAGCGCGGTCGGGAGCGGGCGCGGCGCCGTAGCGTCCGGCGTTCCAGCTCCGTCGTACCACCCCAGATGCCGATGCTCTGGTCCGTGTCCAGTGCCCACTCCAGGCACTGTTCCCGTACCGGGCAGTCCCGGCACACCGCCTTCGCCTGCTCGCTCTGCACCTGTGCCGGTCCGGTGGTGCCGATCGGGAAGAACAGATCGGGGTCCTCGTGACGGCACGCGGCATGGTCGCGCCAGTTCTCCATCGGAGTCTCCTGCTCGGATCGGAAGTCGTCAGTGCCCCGCCGAAACGCGTTCCGCTTGCGTTCCCGGACGTGGTCCAGAGGTTCGGGTGACCGGTCGGGACGGCGTGAAACGGCGGAAGCGGTGGGGAATCGGACGACATGTACGGGACCGCGCCCTCCCAACGGACCGGCGGATGTGCCACGAAGGCCACGGTGTCACCCAACTGGACCCGTGCGAACCGGAGTTGAATCGGACGGCAGTCCCGCCCGATGGCCGGCGTTCTGAACTGCGGTTCTTCGGATCAGCCGCGCAACGCCCGTTGCGCCGTCGCCGCCACCGCGTCCGCCAGGGCCGCCAGTGCGGGGGAGTCCAATTTCCACTGCTGCCAGTGGAGCGTGACGTCCATCCACGCGCCCGGCGCGAGCACGACCAGCCGCCCCCGGTCCAGCAGCGGGCCGGCCTGTACCTCCGGGACCATGCCCCACCCCAGTCCGGCGGCGATCGTGTCCAGGAACCCCTCCGACGTGGGCACGTGGTGCCGGAACGGGCCGGCGGATCCGCGGTTCAGCCGGTGCACGAAGGCGTCCTGGAAGTCGTCCTTGCGGTCGAAGACCACCACGGGAGCCCGGGACAGCGCCTCCGGCAGGGGCTGCCCGTCCACATGGACCGCGGCGAACTCGGGTGCGGCCACCGGCAGATACCGCATCCGGCCGAGGGCACGGACCGTGCAGCCCGGCACCGGCTCGGGCGAGGAGGTCACGGCCGCCATCACCAGGCCCTCGCGCAGCAGCGCCGCCGTGTGGTCCTCGTCCTCCCGGTGCAGTTCGAAGCAGAGGCCCGGGACGAGCGCGAGCGCCGGCAGGAACCAGGTCGCCAGCGAGTCCGCGTTCACCGAGACCGAGACCCGCGTGGGCTCCCCGCCGCCGCTCAGCCCCAGCTCGCCCCAGGCGTCCCGCTCCAGCCGGGCGAGCTGCCGGGCGTACCGGACCAGCACCGCGCCGGACTCCGTCGGCCGCACCGGTTTGGTGCGCTGGAGCAGCACCCGGCCGGTGCGCTGTTCGAGCGCCTTGACCCGCTGGCTGACCGCGGACGGCGTCACGTGCAGCGCGGCGGCGGCCGCGTCGAACGTGCCCTCGTCGACGACGGCCAGCAGCGTCCGGACCTGTTCCAGGGGGAGCTCTGACATCACGAGTACTAAGGGTACGTAAAAATCTTTAGCTGTACTTGAGAACGGCCCCCTTCCTAGCGTCGGCGGCATGAACCACGCCCTGACCGCCGCGGCCGCCGGATTCGGCACCGGCCTCTCCCTGATCGTCGCCATCGGTGCGCAGAACGCCTTCGTCCTCCGGCAGGGTGTGCGCCGGGACGCGGTGCTCGCGGTCGTCGGCATCTGTGCCCTCTCCGACGCGGTCCTCATCGCGCTGGGCGTCGGCGGGGTCGGCGCCGTGGTGGTGGCCTGGCCGGGTGCGCTGCGGGCGGTCGGGATCGTCGGCGGCGCCTACCTCCTCTGCTACGGAGCCCTGGCCGCCCGCCGGGTGCTCAGGCCCGGCACCGGGCTGCGCGCGGAGGGGGAGGCGACGGGGTCGCGCCGCCGGGCGGTGCTCACCTGCCTGGCGATGACCTGGCTGAACCCGTCCGTCTACCTGGACACCGTGTTCCTGCTCGGCTCCCTGGCCGCCGACCGGGGCCCGCTGCGCTGGACCTTCGGGCTCGGCGCCGCGCTCGCCAGCCTGTGCTGGTTCGCCGCCCTCGGTTTCGGCGCCCGGCTGCTCGGCCGTCATCTGGCCCGCCCGAGCGCCTGGCGCGCGCTGGACGGCCTGGTCGCCCTCACCATGCTCGCTCTGGGCGCGACGCTGATCGCCGGCTCCTGAGCCGAACCCGTTCGGTGTGCACCGGCGCTCCTGGAATAGTTAGGCTCTCAAACCGAAAAGATGTATCGAGCAACCAGGACATCCGTGGACGCGACCGAGAGCAGTAGCACCGAAACCGCCGCCGACGCACCGGCGGCCGAGGACCGTCGGCGGCGCGGCTGGCGCCGCTGGGCGATGGACACCCGCCCGCTGCGCATCCCCGCCTACCGGCGCCTGTGGTCGTCGACCATCGTCACCGCCGTCGGCAGTCAGCTCACCGCCGTCGCCGTGCCGAAGCAGATCTACGACATCACGCACTCCTCGGCCTGGGTCGGCTACGCGAGCCTCGCCGGACTGCTGCCGATGGTGGCCTTCGCGCTGTGGGGCGGGGCGGTCGCCGACACCGTGGACCGGCGCAAGCTGCTGCTGGTCACCAACAGCGGTATCGCGCTCACCTCGCTGCTGTTCTGGGCGCAGGCCGCCGCCGGCGTGGGCTCGGTCGTCGTCCTCATGGTGCTGCTCGCGCTGCAGCAGGCGTTCTTCGGGCTCAACTCGCCCGCCCGCACCGCCTCCATCGCGCGGCTGGTCCCCGCCGAGCAGCTGCCGGCCGCCAACGCCCTCGGGTCGACGGTGATGCAGACCGGTCTGGTGGCAGGCCCGCTGCTGGCCGGTGCGCTCATCCCGGTCATCGGGCTGCCCGAGCTGTATCTGATCGACGCGCTGGCGCTGTGCGTGACCGTGTGGGCCGTCTTCCGGCTGCCCGCGCTGCCGCCGCTCGGCGCGGCCGCGCGCCGGGCCGGTCTGCGCGAGATAGCGGCGGGCTTCCGGTACATCTCCCGGCACAAGGTGCTGCTGCTGTCCTTCCTCGCCGACATCGTCGCCATGGTGTTCGGCATGCCCCGCGCGCTCTTCCCCGAGCTGGCCGCGGACACGTACGGCTCCTGGGGCGAGGGGCTGGCGCTCGGCGTGCTGTTCGCGGGCATCCCGGTGGGCGCGGTACTCGGCGGCCTGTTCTCCGGTGTGTTCTCACGGGCCCGCCGGCACGGCTGGATGGTGATCGGTGCGGTCGTGGGCTGGGGGGCGGCCGTCGCCGGGTTCGGACTGAGCGGGAACCTGTGGGTCGCCATGGCCTTCCTCGCCGCGGCCGGCGTCGCCGACATGGTCTCGATGGTCTTCCGCGGGGCCATCCTGCTGTCGGCCGCGACGGACGACATGCGCGGACGGATGCAGGGGGTGTTCACGGTGGTCGTCGCGGGCGGGCCGCGCCTGGCGGACGTGCTGCACGGCACCGCCGGCTCGGTGTTCGGCCCGCGGACCGCCGTCGCGGGAGGCGGCGTCCTGGTCGTCGTGGTGATGCTGGCCCTGGCCGCCGCCGTCCCCGCTCTGCGCCGCTACCGGATCTGAGATGCCGGCCCACGGGGGGCGCCACCGGCTCCGAGGCACCGGCCCACGGGGGCCGGTGCCGGCCAGGGTCCGCGGCGCCCGGCACCTTCGAAAAGATCCCCTAGAGCGGGCCGCTGCGCCGCCGCATCGTGTACTGCTCCATCAGCTTTCCGCGGGTCGTCTCCAGGCGGTTTGCGAGGACCTCGGCCACCGTCCGTACCAGTGAGAGCCCGAGCAGCGGGTCCTCCACGCTCAGCCCGAGCACCGACGGCCCGTCGAACTCGTAGGCCCGTACGTTGCTGAAGGCGACCGCGCCGAAGTCCCACTCGTACGGCGGGAACAGCCAGGACCAGCCGAGCATGTCGCCCGCGCCCAGCGTGGCCACGGTGACCCGCTGCCGGGAGGTGACCTGGGTGTCGAGGTGGACAGCGCCCGAGCGGATCACCCAGAACCGGTCGGCGGTGCCGCCCGCCTCGAAGATGCGGGTGTCCTCGGGGAAGGAGACCTCCTTCGCCAGCTCCATCAGGCGCTCGCGCTGCGCCTGGGGCAGGGCGGTGAGCAGTTTGATCGCTTTGGTCATGGCGCATGGCTCCTCGCCGGCGGCGGTTGCGGTTCGGGTGCTGTGCTCTCCAGCCCATTTCAGCCGCTGTGACCGCCTGGAGCACGTCGAGGCGGGTGGTCGTCCGTCCGCGTGTCGCGCTCGGGGCAGCAAAAAGCCCTGGCTGGACGGGGGAAACCAGCCAGGGCCGTATTGCGGTGACGCGGGGAGGGGGAAGGACGGTTCCGCGCCGCTCCGGCATCACGTATGGATGAACGATAAACCATCTGTCGCACGTTCGGTAACCAGAAACCAGGTCAAGTGACCTGTTTCACTCCTTCCGTCTGCACCGGGCCCCGGCCGGGGCACACGATCTCCTCCAGTACCCGCAGCACGGCCTCGAACGCCCGGGCCCGGTCCGCCGCCTCCCGGGCGCCCTCCGGATCCGTCGCCGACAGGCTCAGGGCACGCTGCCGCCAGGCCCGCTCCTCGTGAGCCGCGCGCTCCTGGCCCCGCCGGATCCTCCGCAACAACTCGTCCGCGTCCACGACATCGGTCATGCCCGTCGGGTACCCGGTCGGTCCGCCGTGATGACACCGGCACCGAGGGTGTTTGACAACGCCCGAAAGGGTCAGCCGGACCAGGAGAGAACCCCGCAATCCGGGCCGCGCTCAGGGAGGAAGGGATGCTCGAACAGCACCGGACCCGCTCCGCCACGACCCTGCCGGAAGCCTGCTGCCGGATACCCAGCCGGCCGGCCGAGGCCCGCCGAACGGTCGAGCGGGTCATGACCGAACGGTGCCGGGCCCGCGCCCTGCCGTGCCCGGCCGAAGCCGTCGAGGACGCCATGCTGGTGATCTCGGAACTCACCACCAACGCGCTGCTGCACGGCGGCGGCATCACCGGGTTCGACGTCGACGTCGACTCCGGGGGCGTCCGCGTCTCGGTCAGCGACCGCAGCGACGCACTCCCCGTGACCCACCGGCCCGCCGACGAGCGCGGCGCCCGGCCCGGCGGCCGGGGCTGGCCCATCGTCTGCCGGCTGGCCCGGGACGTCCGGGTGGCCGAGCTGCCCTGCGGAGGCAAGCGCATCACGGCCGTCGTACCGTGGCGTTGAAGCGGTTTTCGAAGTTCCGCTCAGCGGCGTTTGCCCGTCGGGCCGAGGGGCAGACGGAATTTCGTGCTTCGGACCGGAGGCGCGCGCCCAGCGGGGAAACCACCGCTGCCTCGGCCCCCCTTCCGGCGGGCCACGGCAGCTCACCCGCGGCCAACCCTGACACCACCGTTCGGGCCAGGACCCGGAACCCACGTTCCGGCCGTGCCCTGAAACCACGTTCAGGAGCGATTCCGCATGCTGACCGACATGTCGACAAGCCGTCCCGGCGCGGCCGCCACCGCCGCCGCGGCACCCACCCGGCGGAACCACGACGACGCTCCCGACACCGCGGAGCTGTTCGTCCGGCTGGCGGAGCTGGAGGACGGTCCCGAGCGGGACGCCGTACGCGACGAACTCGTCACCGCCTGGCTGCCCATGGCCCACCGGATCGCCGGCCGGTTCCGCGACCGCGGCGAGTCCGTCGAGGACCTGCGCCAGGTGGCCGCGCTCGGTCTGGTCAAGGCCATCGACCGCTTCGACCCCTCCCGCGGGGCTTTCGAGAGCTACGCCGTGCCGACCATCACCGGAGAGGTCAAGCGGCACTTCCGCGACCGGATGTGGGCCCTCAGGGTGCCGCGCCGGGTGCAGGAACTGCGCAACCGGGTCCGGGTGGCCCGGCGGGAACTCACCCAGAACCCCGGCAGTCCCGAACCCACCGTCGCCGACATCGCCGCGCACACAGGCCTCAGCGAGGAGGAGGTGACGGCCGGCCTGGAGGCGCTGGAGAGCTTCAGCACCCTCTCGCTGGACGCCGAACTCTCCGCCGGGGACGACGGCTACAGCCTCGCCGACACCCTCGGTGCCACGGACACCTCCTTCGACGTCGTGGTCGACCGCGAGGCCGCCAAGGAGGGACTGCGCCGGCTGCCCGAGCGCGAGCGGGCCATCCTCTACATGCGCTTCTTCGAGGACATGACCCAGAGCCGCATCGCCGACCGGCTCGGCATCTCCCAGATGCACGTCTCCCGGCTGATCAGCCGCAGCTGCGCGCGGGTCCGCGACGAGGTGCTCGGCAGCCGTCGCCCCGGCTCCGCCGACCCGCGGTGAACGGTCATCCGCGCGGCTGCGCCGGTCCGCCGGCGACGCCCAGCGGCCGGGCCAGGCCGGAGACGGCCTCGTCGAGCCGCTGCAGATGACGCAGTACCCGGTCGGTCACGCGGCCGTAGCGCGGGGTGCGCAGGGTTCCCGGCTCCAGCATCGACGCGATGCTGGAGCCGGTTTCGATTTCCGCGGCGGCCCTCGGGTCCGTGACGTGCGCGGCGATCGCCTCGATGTTGTGCACGATCCGCCCGCACGCCCCGCGCAGTCGCGGATCCGCCGCGATCGACGGATGCGTCGGCAGCAGCTCGGCCGTGGCCGCGAGGGACCGCCCGTGGTACGCGCAGGTCTCCAGCAGCGCCAGCACGTACCGGGCCGTGTCCCGGCGTGAGCGCAGTGGCGTGATCGGATGGGTCAGCGGCTGGGTCGCCGCGCGCAGGTCGGCCAGCGCCTGGTCCAGCTCGCGCGCCTGCTCCACCAGGTCGCCGCCCGTCCCGCCGCTCAGCTGGTCGACGGCGCCCCGTGTCACCTCGGCGAGCCGGTCGAGGACCGCCACGAGGAGGTCGTTGGTCCGGCGGTCGGTGTGGATCGGCAGCACGACGGCCGCCGCGAACACCCCGCAGGCCGCGCCGAGCGCCGTCTCCTCGATCCGCAGCACCAGCACCGACATGCTGTAGGTGTTCAGCAGGGTGTACAGCAGCCCGAGCATGGCCGTCACGAAGAACGACATCAGCGTGTACGACAGGGGAGCGGTGTAGAACATCGCGAAGATGAGCAGCAGCACCAGCGCGAACGCCGTCCACGTGTGGTGCCCGACCAGCGCGGCCAGCCCGATGCCGGCCACCACGCCCAGCACCGTGCCCAGCAGCCGCCGGTAGCCCTTCACCAGGATCTCGCCGGTGGAGGCGGTGTTCAGGAAGACGATCCAGCAGGTCAGCACCGCCCAGTACCAGCGCTGGCTGGACAGCAGCTCGCCGCCGGCGATGGCCAGCGAGGAGCCGACGGCGACCTGGACGGCCGCCCGGGTGGTGGGCCGCCGCAGGCCGGCCGGCTCCGGCTCCTCCTGCTCACGCTCCTCGCTGCTCTCGATCGCGGCGTTCTCCGCCTCCAGCTCCTCCCGTGAGCGGGCGGTGGCCGGGGTGTCGTCGGACTCGTCCTGCGGCCCCTCCAGGGCGACCCGCAGACCGAGCGAGGCCCGGGCGGCCTCGCCGAGGCCCCGGAAGACGTCCTGCACGGCCGGGGAGGCCGGGGGCAGGTTCTCCTCCTCGCGGTAGCCGAGGAGCCGGTTGCGCACCTGGGCGAGTGCGGTGCCCGACGCCTCCCCGGCAGGCCGCAGCATCAGCAGCCGCAGCGCCCCCAGATCCCGGCGCAGCGCGTCCGCCGCCTCGTCCCGCACCGGCAGCTCCACCGCGGAGGGCAGCGGTGCGCCGGGCAGATGCAGGGTGAGGGTGTCGGTGCGCTGGGCGGTGCGCGCGGTGAGCAGCAGCAGACCGAGCCGCTCGGCGGCGATCTCGGCGTCCGCGACGCGGCGCTGGAGCAGCCGGGCCACCGCCGGATCCAGGACACCGTCCTCCAGGCGGCCCTGGATCATCAGCGCCGCCTCGTGCAGCCGAGCGGTGCCTTCGCGCAGCTCCTCCAGCACCTTCTCGGCGTCCTCGGGGCCGGCGTCCAGCAACTCGGCCTGGGTGGCGAGCAACTGGGCGAGCCGGGCGCGGAAGGCCCGCCGCAGCCGGTCGAGCGTGCCCGCCGGGGTCTGCGGCAGCAGCGCGAACCGGGCGGTGGCGCTGCACGCGAACGCCACGCAGATCACGCCGTACAGCGCGGGCAGCGCCGACGGGGCCGCGCCCACGAACAGTGACAGGAAGTAGACCTGGAAGCCGATCAGCCCCAGCGCCGTACCGCGGTCGCCGAACCGGCGGCCGTAGACGGCGCAGAAGATGAGGACGACGAAGAACAGGTCGCCGACGACCACCCGCTGGTTGAGTAGCGTGCCCAGTGACACCGAGGCCAGCGCCACCGGCAGGCCGAGCGCGAGGGTGACGGCCTGCGGGCCGCGCTGCTTCTCCCGGATGGCGAACGTGGCGACCATCGCCGCCATGGCCCCGGCGACCAGCTGGGGCACCGGGACGCGCAGCGCGGCCAGGACGGCGAGGGTCAGGGCGATCGCGGTGACCGTGCGCAGCCCCGCGGCGAGCCGGAGCAGCCCGGGGTCCGACGCCGCGAGGCGGTCCCACATCCGTACCCGTCCCGACCGTCCCGCTGTCCTCACGCCGCCGTGCTCTCTCCCGTGTCGGAAATCGATCTCCGACCCAGCATCGCACGCGGGTCCGGACTATCGGCTCCCGGCCAGGGTGGCGGCCACCAGCGCGTTCGCGTGCCCGTGGCCGAGCCCGTGCTCGGACTTGAGCCAGGCGACGAGTTCCATGTGCTTCGTCAGCGGCGAGGAGCGGATCAGCTCCTGCCACTCGCCGACCGGGCGGCCGTACTTCTTCTCGATCGACGGGAAGTAGCTCGCCGGGCCCTTCACGGCCTTCTCGGTCATGCCGGGTGTCCCTCCGTGTGACGTTCGATGGTCACAGGAGAAGACCGCCGGTCGGGCACGGAATGATCGGCGGTCTTCCGGTGATCCACGTCACATCACGAGGGAGCGTCCGCGCCCTCGACCCGGGCCCGTACCTGTTCCGGCGTCAGGTACGCGTCCGTGAACTCGAAGTCCTTCAGCCGGGCCGGCTTGCGGGCCTGGAAGCCGGTGCGGACGAAATCGTCGCCCGCGACCGCGTTCAGCAGCCAGTTGGTCATCACCCGGGCCTTGGCGACATTGGTGCGCAGCGCCGACCAGTGGTAGCCACGGGCCACCGCCTGCGCGGGCACCCCGCGCAGCTCGACCCCCAGCGGCTTGGACACGGCGTCCTTGCCGCCGAGGTCGACGACGAGTCCCAGGTCCTTGTGCACGTACGGCTGCATCGGCTGCCCCCGCAGCGCCGCGATGACGTTCTCGGCGACCTTCCTGCCCTGCCGCATGGCGTGCTGCGCGGTGGGCGGGCAGACCGCGCCCTGCTGGCCCTTGGCCAGGTCCGGCACGGCCGCCGAGTCGCCGAGCGCGAACACCCCGTCCTGGCCCGGCAGGCACATCTCCGGGGTGACGGCCAGCCGGCCCTTGACGGTCTCCGCGCCGAGCGTGGCGATGAGCGGGCTGGCGACCACACCGGCCGTCCAGATCAGGGTGTGCGTCGGCACCACCCGGCCGTCGGTGAAGGTGACCTCCTCCGGGCCGGCCTTGTCGATCGACACCCCCAGCGAGACCTCGATGCCCCGCCGCTTCAGGATCTCCTGCGCGCTGCGGCCGAGCTTGTCGCCCAGCTCCGGCATGAGCTTGGGCGCGACGTCGATCAGATGCCACTTGATCAGGCCCGGGTCCAGCCGCGGGTAGCGCTGCACGGCCGCGTGCGTCAGCCGCTGCAGGCAGGCCGCCGTCTCGGTGCCCGCGTAGCCGCCGCCGACCACCACGAACTGCAGCCGCGCGGCCCGCTCGGCCGGGTCGTCGCTGGCGTCCGCCAGGTCGAGCTGCGAGATGACGTGGTCGCGGATGTAGGCGGCCTCGGCCAGGGTCTTCATCCCGAAGGCGTGCTCGGTCAGGCCCGGGATGTCGAAGGTGCGGGTCACGCTGCCCGGTGCCAGCACGATGTAGTCGTAGCGCTCGTTGACGATCTTGTCGGTGATGGTGCGGACGACGCACACCTTCGCCTTCAGGTCGACGCCGATCGCGCCGCCCGGGATGATCCGCGTGCGGTACCTCCTGCTGCGGCGCAGCGACAGGGCGATCGACTGCGGCGTGAGCACGCCGGAGGCGACCTGGGGCAGCAGCGGCAGATAGAGCTGATAGGCGAACGGCGTCACCAGCGTGACGTCGGCCTCGTCCGGGGCGAGTTTCCGCTCCAGGCGGCGGACGCACTCCACTCCGGCGAAACCGGCGCCCACCACGAGGATCCTGGGTCGTGTCACGGTGTCCATCCCTTTCTGCGGCTCCAGGCGGTCCGACTCCACGCCGTTCGCCTGCCCCGGATCGCTGTGCCGACTCCGATCCCACCGCGTCGCCGGCCGTTGCGCCAGCCGGGTACGGCAGGCAGACGAACACGCGGGGACCGGCAGGCCCCCGCGCCCGCGCGGACCGACCGGTCGCCGCGCGTCCGTCCGTCGTACATGCTCACCAGGGCAGGAACGCGTGGATGTCCTTGCCGCGCTCGTGCACGACGACGCTGACCTGGGTGCACAGCGTGTGCACCAGATGCCAGCCGATACCGCCTCCGCCCGTACGCGGGTGGAACGGCCGCGGTTCCGGCCTGGTCGTGTTCGTGTCCCGCATCGTCACGTGCACCCCGTCGAAGGTGCGGCGCATCCGCAGGTCGAACGGCCCGGGCGCGTACTGGATCGCGTTCGCGGCCAGCTCGGTCACGACCAGCAGGATGTCGTCCCAGTACTCGTGCGCGCCCGGCGGTGCGTCCCGGGCGAGCGCGCAGAGGAACTCCTCCGCGGCGAGCCGCGCCCCCGTGACGTTGCGCAGCTCCCCGGGGAAGGAGAACGTACGCTCGTACTTCTCCTCCGAGGGCGGTGTGTCGTCCCAGCGCGGCTCCGTCACCATCTCGCATTCCCCGGGCCCCGGCCGGCGAGGGACCGGTGCGGTCCCCGCGACCAGGACGGTCGTCGTTGCTGATCTCTCTCGCTGCGTGCGGGTTCCCCCAGCGGCGCAGGCTATCCGTCCCCCCTCGGACCGGCCGTGCCGACGGCGCGTCTCCTCAGCGGAAGACATCGTCCGGTTCGTCCCACTCGACCGGTTCCCGCACCACCGGACGCGACCGCGACCGCGCCTGGTACATCGCCTCGATCTCGGCCGCGTAGTGCCGGACGACGGCGTCCCGGCGCAGTTTCATGGAGGGGGTGAGCAGCCCGTTGTCCGGCGCGAACGGTTCCTGCAGAACACGGTAGACCCTGATGGACTCGGCGCGGGACACCGCGCTGTTGGCGGAGGCCACCGCCCGCGCGATCTCCTCGCGCAGCGCGTTCTCCTCCCGGGTCTCCCGGGCGCGGGAGTCGCCCGGCAGGGCCAGGGTGCCCCGCCAGTGCGCGAGGAACTCCGGGTCCAGGGTGAGCAGGGCACCGACGCAGGGCCGGTCGTCGCCGAGCACCACCGCCTGGTGGACGAGCGGGTGCATGCGCAGCCGATGCTCCAGCAGGGCCGGCGCCACGCTCTTGCCGCCGCTGGTGACGATGATGTCCTTCTTGCGCCCGGTGATCGTCAGATAGCCCTCGGCGTCCAGCCGCCCGATGTCCCCGGTGGCCAGCCAGCCGCCGCGCAGCGCGGCCCGGGTCGCCCGCTCGTCGCTGACGTAGCCCTGGAACACCGACGGCCCGCGCACCAGGATCTCCCCGTCGTCGGCCACCCGGACCTCGGTGCCCGACAGCGGCAGTCCCACGGTCCCGGACTTCTCCCGGCCCAGCGGCTGCATGGTGATCCCGCCGGAGGCCTCGGTGAGTCCGTAGCCGTCGTGCACGAGCACGCCGATGCCCTCGTAGAACAGGCACAGTTCGCGGTTGAGCGCACTGCCGCCGGAGGTGCCGCGCACCACCCGGCCGCCGAGCGCGGCCCGCAGCCTGCGGTACACCGTCCGCTCGTACACGGCGTGCTGCAGCCTCAGTTCGAGCCCGGGGCCCGGTCCGGTGCCCAGCCGGCGGCGTTCCTCGGCCGCGGCGAACTCCCGCGCGGTCTGCGCGGCCCGCTCGAACAGCGCGCCCCGGCCCGTCTGTTGGGCGGTGCGCAGGAAAGTCTTGTAGAGCCGCTCGAACACCGACGGCACGCCGTACAGGTACGTCGGCCGGAACGTGGTCAGGGCCGAGGCCAGGGCCGTCCCGGTCAGCTCCGGCTCGTGCGCCATGAGCACTCCGCCGCGCACACACATCAGCATGATCATGATGCCGTACACGTGGGAGAACGGGAGGAAGGCCAGGACGGACGGCTGTTCGCCCGCCGGTGCCGCCGTGTGCGCCCAGCCGGCCAGCAGGGTGTCGCACGGGTAGGCCAGGTTCCGGTGGCTGAGCGCGCAGCCCATCGGCCGGCCGGAGGTGCCGGAGGTGTAGACGACGGCCGCCGTGGCGTCCGGCAGCACGATCCGCCGCAGCGACTCCACGGTGGTGGGCGAGACCTCCGCGCCCCGCTCCACGAGGTCGGGCAGCGCGCCCGCGTCGAGCTGCCAGACGTGCCGCAGCCGCGGCAGCCGGGTGCACACGGTGCCGACGGTCATCACGCCCTGCTCGTCCTCCACGACCACGGCCACACAGCCGGCGTCCCGCAGGATCCACTCGACCTGCTCGCGCGAGGAGGCCGGATGGATCGGTACGACCTCGGCGCCCACGGCCCACAGCGCGAGGGCGAGCACCGTCCACTCGTAGCGGGTCCGGGCCATCACGGCGACCCGGTGGCCGGGCGAGATCCCGGCGGCGACCAGGCCCTTGGCCAGGTCGGCCACCTCGTCCCGCAGCTCGACCGCCGTCACCTCCTGCCACCCGGCCGCGGGCGGACGGGCCCGGCGCGCCAGCACCGGCAGCGCCGGATCGCGCTCGGCCCGCTCGAAGACGCTGTCGGCGAGGCCGCCGGTGAGCGGCGGGAGAACGGCTGGAGCGAGGGCGACGTCCCGCATGCGCTGCTCCTGGGGTACGGAGGGCCACTCCGCCGATCGGCTCGGTGTCGGCGGTGCTCGAATGTAGCCCAGGCAGCCGCGTTCGGTGACGGGAACGGAGAATCGTGATCGGCTGATGATGTGGCCGTGTCCTGGGGACTCGGGGGGCATGAGCTATGTGAATCCCGATCCGGACCCCGAGCGTACGACCGGCCTGGAACCAGGCGGGGGAGTTCCGCCCGGCGAGACCCCGCCGGCCGAGAGCAGTCTGCCCGAGGCCGGCCCCCGTGAGCCGCACGCCCAGCGCAGGGGCTGGGCCAAGGCACCGATGACCCTCATCCTGCTGCTGGTCGTGCTGATCGCGGCCTTCTTCCTGGTGTACGCCCTGGTGCTGATCCTCTGACCGGCCCGCTCAGGCCTGCGTGCGGCGCACGCACTCGGTGACGACGTCCCGCAGGCTGCCGGTGCGCTCCAGCAGCCCGCGCTGCTCCCGTGCGCCGTTGCCCGTCCGCAGCAGCTCCGCGACGGTCCGCTCGGCGCGGGCCGCGTCACCGCTCTCGTCGAGCGCCTCCCCGACGTACTCCAGCAGGGAGCGCAGCACGTGCGGGGCGGGCCGGGGCCGCAGGGTGACCGGGTCGAGGAGGTCCTCCTCCAGGCCGAACCGGGCGGCCTGCCAGTCGGCCAGCCGCAGCAGGCTCACCCCGGGGTCGGGTGCCGGACGGCCCGCCCGCCACTCCCGGGCGGTCGTCTCCACGAGGGCCCGGCAGAGCGTGGCGATCAGCAGGGCGCTCTCCGCGGACAGGCACACGTCCGAGACCCGGATCTCCACCGTGGGATAGTTCGCCGACAGCCGCGCGTCGAAGTAGGCCATCGCCTCGTCCAGGATGACGCCGGTGGCCACCATGTCGGCCACCCGCCGGTGGTACCGCTCCGCGGACCCGAACGGCTCGGTCGGCCCGGCCGACGGCCACCGGTTCCACACCCGGCTGCGGTAGCTGGCGTAACCGGAGTCCCGGCCCTGCCAGAACGGGGAGTTGCCGCTGATCGCCCGCAGCACCGGCAGCCACGGAGCGATCCGGTCGAGGACCGCGACGCCCTCCTCGTCCGACTCCACTGCTACATGCACATGACAGCCGCACACCAGTTGGTCCCAGGTGGGAATCCCGAACCGCTCGGCGAGCCACTGGTACCGCTCGTTCACGCTGAGGGCGGGGCTGGTCGGCAGGGGCGAGCTGGCCAGCGCCGCGACCCCGCAGCCGATCTGCCCGGCGTGCCGGGCCGCCTCCTTGCGGCAGCGCACGATCTCGTCGCCGAGGGCCGCCATGTCCGACTGCGGATGCGTGGCGAACTCCAGCATCTGCCCGAACAGTTCCTTCTCGAACACGTCCTGCCCGGGATCGTCCTGGGCGGCACGGGCGAGGACGGCCGCCGCCAGCGCCTTCGGGTCGCCGGTGTCCGGATCGACCAGAAGGAGTTCTTCCTCCACTCCGACGGTGCGCACCTGGTCCCGCCCTTCTGTCCGTGCCGCTGGGGGCAGTCGTGGGTCTGTACGACCCCGACTGCCCCCGGCACGGTCGCCGACACCTGCGGCTTTCAGCTCTCCGGCACGAACCAGACGGTGGCGAGCGGCGGCAGGGTGAGACGCAGCGCCCCCTCCTCGGGCTTGACCGGCCCCTCGGTGCGCACGCCCCCGCCGCCGTAGCGGACGTCGTCGGTGTTCAGCTCCTCGCGCCAGGCGGTGATCCCGTCCGGCACCCACAGCCGGTAGTCGGGCCGGACGACGGGGGAGAAGTTCGACACGGCCAGCAGCGGGCCGCCGTCGGCGGCGAACCGCAGGAACGCCAGCACGTTGTCGTCCGCCGCGTCGCACAGCACCCACCGGAAACCGCCCGGGTCGGTGTCCCGCTGCCACAGCGCCGGGGTCGCCCGGTAGACGGTGTTCAGCTCCCGCACCAGCTCCTGCACGCCCCGGTGGTCGCCGGCCGAGTGGTAGTCGTCGCTAAGCAGCCACCACTCCGGCCCGTGCGTGTGGGACCACTCCGCCCCCTGGGCGAACTCCTGCCCCATGAACAACAGCTGCTTGCCGGGGTGCGCCCACATGAAGCCGAGGTAGGCCCGGTGGTTGGCCCGCCGCTGCCACCAGTCGCCGGGCATCTTCGACACCAGCGCCTGCTTGCCGTGCACCACCTCGTCGTGGGAGATCGGCAGCACGTAGTTCTCGCTGTAGGCGTACACCATCGAGAAGGTCATCTCGTTGTGGTGGTACTTGCGGTGCACCGGCTCCTTCTGGATGTACTCCAGCGAGTCGTGCATCCAGCCCATGTTCCACTTCAGCCCGAACCCGAGCCCGCCGCTGTCCGTCGGCCGGGTCACCCCGTCCCACGCGGTGGACTCCTCGGCGATGGTCACCACGCCCGGGCAGCGCCGGTACACGGTGGCGTTCATCTCCTGCAGGAAGGCCACCGCGTCCAGGTCCTCCCGGCCGCCGAACACGTTCGGCTCCCACTGTCCGGAGTCCCGCGAGTAGTCCAGGTAGAGCATCGAGGCGACCGCGTCCACCCGCAGCCCGTCGATGTGGAACTCCTCGCACCAGTAGACCGCGTTGGCGACGAGGAAGTTGCGCACCTCGGTCCGGCCGTAGTCGAACTCGTACGTCCCCCAGTCCGGGTGCTCCGCCCGCAGGGCGTTCCCGGGCTCGTACAGCGGGTCCCCGTCGAACCGGGCCAGCGCCCAGTCGTCCTTGGGGAAGTGCGCCGGCACCCAGTCCATGATCACCCCGAGGCCGGCCCGGTGGCAGGCGTCCACGAAGTACCGGAAGTCGTCCGGGGAGCCGAGCCGGGGCATCGGCGCGTAGTAGGAGGTGACCTGGTAGCCCCACGAACCGCTGAAGGGATGTCCGGCCACCGGCATCAGCTCCACGTGCGTGAAGCCCATCCCCTTCACGTACGCCGGCAGCTCCTCCGCCAGCTCGCGGTAGGTCGCCCCCGGACGCCAGGACGGCAGGTGCACCTCGTACACCGAGAACGGCGCCTGGTGCACGGGGGTGTCACCCCGGTGCGCCATCCACTGCGCGTCCCCCCACGCGTACCGCGAGGCCGTCACGACCGACGCCGTGTCCGGCGGCACCTGCGTGCACCGGGCCATCGGGTCGGCCTTCAGGAACCGGTGGCCGTACCGGGAGGTGATCTCGAACTTGTACCGGGTGCCCTCGCCGATCCCGGGCAGGAACAGCTCCCACACCCCGGACGCGCCGAGCGAGCGCATCGGGTACTGGGTGCCGTCCCAGAAGGTGAAGTCCCCGGCCACCCGCACCCCCTGGGCGTTGGGCGCCCACACGGTGAAGCGGGTGCCGGCCACACCCTCGTGGACCATCGGCTCGGCCCCGAGCGCCCGCCACAACTGCTCGTGCCGGCCCTCCCGGATCAGATGCAGGTCCAGCTCGCCGAGGGCGGGCAGGAACCGGTACGGGTCGTGTACCTCCTGCTCGGTGTCGTCGTACGCCACCAGCAGGGTGTACGACGGGATCTCCGCGCACGGCAGCACGCCGGCGAAGAGACCGTCGCCCTCCGGGCGCAGCTCGGTGCGCGTCCCGTCGACCACGACGCTCACCGCGCGGGCGTTCGGGCGCAGCGCCCGGAAGAGCGTCCCGCCCTGCACCGGGTGGGCGCCCAGCAGGGCGTGCGGATCATGGTGCGCGCCGGCCAGCAGCCGGCCGCGGTCGGTGGGGTCCAGGGCCAGGTCCGCGGGCGGCCTGGGGCCCGCGGCCTCGGGGCGCGTGGTGCGCAGTGCCATGGGTCAGCCTCCCCACACCGCGAGCCGCTTGATCGCCGCCATCGGAACCGGAAGCCAGTCCGGCCGGTGTCTCGCTTCGTACAGCACCTCGTAGACCGCCCTGTCCGTCTCGTGCGCGCGCAGCAGCGCGTGCTTCTTGCGTGGGTCCCAGCCGGCGCGGGCCGCGTAGCCCGCGCAGAACGCCTCCCGGCAGCGGCGCGCCCACTCGGGTCGCCAGGGGCGGCGCTGCCGGGCCGCGTAGTCGAAGGAGCGCAGCATCCCGGCGACGTCCCGCACCGGGGACTGCGGGGCGCACCGCTCGGCGAGCGGACGGGACGGCTCGCCCTCGAAGTCGATCACGAACCAGTCGCGGCCGGCCCGCAGCACCTGCCCCAGGTGCAGATCGCCGTGGATGCGCTGGGCGGGCGGCCCGGTGTCGCACGTGGCGAGCGCCCCGAACGCGGCCCGCAGCCCGGGCACGAAGGGCAGCAGCCCGGGTACGGCGTGCGCGGCGGCGTCCAGCCGGGCGCACATCGCCTCGGCGGTACGGCCGTTCTCGCCCGGCCCGGCCGGCGGGAAGGCCTCGGCCAGCGCCAGGTGCACCTCGGCCATGGCCCGGCCCAGCGCGCGGGCCTCGGCGGTGAAGTGGTCGCCCGCGGCGAGCGCGCGCAGCGCCAGCGTCCAGCCGTCGGTGGCGTCCGGCAGGAACGGCTGCAGCACCCCGAGGGTCGCCGGGCGGGGGGCGGTCGTGCTGAACCACGCCACCGGCGCCGGTACCCGGGCGCAGCCCTGCGCGGCCAGCGCCGCCGGCACCTCCAGGTCCGGGTTGACACCCGGCTGGATCCGGCGGAACAGCTTCAGGATGTACGCGTCGCCGTACACGATCGAGGAGTTGGACTGCTCGGCGTCCAGCAGCCGCGGCGGCAGGCCGCCGGGCACGAGGGCACCGGGATCCGCCTCGAAGCGCAGCGGACCCGCCGCGCCGGGGTGCCGCAGCCGCTCCAGCAGCAGATGCGCCGACCGCGGGTCGTGCAGCGCGTCGTACACCGCGAGCCCGGCCAGCGGACCCTCCACGGCGCGCCCGATGAACGCCCGCTCCAGCCGTGGCGCGAGGTGCGGGCGCAGCCCCAGCAGCAGCTGGTAGCAGTCCCCGGACGGGGCGGTGCCGCCGGGGGTGGGCACCGGCACGTGCGAGGCGTGGACCAGCAGGTGCAGACACCCCGGGAACAGTTCCGTCACGGACAGCACCGTCAGATCGGTGACGGGCCGGTCCTTGCCCGCGAACCAGCGTTGCCTCGGCAGCCAGTCGCGCAGCAGCCCGCCCAGCGAGGCGAGGGGCCCGTCGAGGCCGGCCGCGGTGCGCGGTCGGGGGGTGATGGTCTTCGGCATGGTGACGCGTCCTTTCCTCGGCGCCGGGCGGGTCAGCGGCGGCGGCCGATGCGGGATGCGACTCGGGTGAGCCGGAACCAGTAGAAGCCGTGACCCTGCAGGGTGAGCAGGTACGGCAGTTCACCGATGGCGGGGAAGCGGACCCCGCCGATCAGCTCGACCGGGTGCCGTCCGTCATAGGCCCTGAGGTCGAGTTCGGTGGGCTGGGCGAACCGGGAGAAGTTGTTGACGCACAGCACGAGGTCGTCGCCGTACTCGCGCAGGAAGGCGAGGACCGCCGGGTTGGAGGAGGTCAGTTCCGTGAACGACCCCAGTCCGAAGGCCGGGTTCTGCTTGCGGATCTCGATCATGCGGCGGGTCCAGTGCAGCAGGCTGGACGGGGAGGACATGGAGGCTTCCACGTTGGTGACCTGGTAGCCGTAGACCGGGTCCATGATCGTGGGGAGGTAGAGGCGTCCCGGGTCGCACGTGGAGAAGCCGGCGTTGCGGTCGGGCGTCCACTGCATGGGGGTGCGGACGGCGTCCCGGTCGCCGAGCCAGATGTTGTCGCCCATGCCGATCTCGTC